>NZ_JANGBZ010000073.1:0-12915 GCF_024462915.1 Clostridium sp. DFI.5.61 | reverse complement strand
CCCCCCCCCCCCCCCCAAAAAACCCACACTTACAGCCTGAGAAGTGTTTTCCCCGACGCGCATGCCGCCGGGGAAAACGGATCAGAACTGGATTCGCGCCTGCGGGCGCGAACTCTGCGAGGCTTTTTCCGCAAGCTGACGCCCTGGACTAAGCAGGCCGGGGCGCATTTTCGTGCGCGGTGGGATTCATTCCCGCAGAGGGCAGAGGCGCGGGACGATTCAAATTCCGCGGCGGTGGACCTCCGCCCCCAGCTTGAGATAGAAGGCGGAGAGAATGGCATCAATGCGCTGGACACACTCCGGGTCCTCCAGCGTGTCGTCCTCCAGGATGTCCCGGATGGCCCGCAGGGTCTCCAGCGCGGCGCTGTCCATGGCGGCGAGGAGCTGCGCCGGGGTCAGATGGCTCACAAAATCCCACACCACACCGCCCAGGGCGGCACAGCAGATCCCCTGGTCAACATCACCGATGGCGTCCCAAATGCTGGCCGGGTAATCGCGGTAATCACGATTCATTGCGGGTGCCCTCCTCTATCTCACAGTGGTCAAGGGCATATTCCAGGAATATGCCCACAAGCTCGTTTCGGCTCCGCCCGGTTTGGGCGGCAATGAGATCCATGCGGGAGACGATATCCTCACGGATGCGGACAGAGAAGGTGCGGCACCCATCCTCTCCCTTCAAGGGTTTCTGACGGATGCGCAGGATATCTCTCTCCATGGACTCACCTTCTTTCTCACATATTTTATAGCAGGAGAATCTTTCCATCAATGTTAAATGGAGTGTGAGAACGGCGGTATCAAACCAATGACGGCGGATGGTGGCATCAGTATAACAGATTTCTGGTGAAACTATGACATCAGGCAGATGTCATAGTTCGGTGCTGGCGGGACAAGGCTGGGTTTTCAGCACAGGGGCGGCCCCAGGAAGCGCCCTCAAAGCCTTCCCCCCACAGGGGGGAAGGTGTCACGGCGTATGCCGTGACGGATGAGGGGTCTTCCTTCCATCCCACCGTCTCCGCCTCCAAGGGATTCCGCCCTGCGGGGCGGCTTACTTTGCCCCCGGCGGCAAAGCGCCGCCGGGTGACGCTCCCGGCGGGACCACGGCTCCACATGCGTTCCGCCTGAGTCCCGCAGTCCGCTTTCCTCCGGCCCCCCGATATGGGAGACGCGGGCCCTTGGGCATGGCGCCCGCGTCCGGCGCGGGTGGTGGACCACACCCAATCCCCCCGTTTGTGCTGCCGCCGCGGGTGTGTTGAATTGGCGGGCATACCCCACGAGGGGATCGCGCCTGTCCTGGCAGAATAGGGGCGGCCGGTGGGAGACCGGCGGGCGCACGATGTGCGCCCCTACGCAAAGACCGAAGACATCCCGCAGGGGCGGCTTCCAGCCGCCCCCAAAGCCTTCCCCCCGGAGGGGGGAAGGTGGCACGGCGTATGCTGTGACGGATGAGGGGGCTTCCTTCCGCCCGCTTCGCATCTATGAGGCGGGCGGGTCTGGGACCCGCCCCTACGCAGGAACTGGGGCCACTCACGGGGGACGGCGGGCGCACGATGTGCGCCCCTACGCAGGCAATGGGAGAAGATTGCACCCCGTAGGGTCCGATGCCCCCATCGGGACACAGAAAGCGCCCTGTCCCATAGGGGACAGGGCGCTGATGGTGGAAAAAGGCCGTTCACCGCTCCTCGCGGAAGTAGTTCAGGCCCAGGGCGGCGGGCTGTCCGCTGCCCTCCCGCTTGCGGATGGAGGTGACCACCAGCACGATAGCGGTGATCAGGAAGGGGAGGGCCTTGAAGAGGTGGGAGGGGATGCTGTTGAGCCAGCCCAGAGCGTCCGGGAATGCGCCGGCCAGAGAGCCGGAGTAGATCTGAAGGGTGTTGAAGAAGCCAAAGACCAGGGTGCCCAGGATGGCATACAGGGGGTTCCAGTTGGCGAAGATGACCAGGGCGATGGCGATCCAGCCGTAGCCGTTGATCCAGCAGTTGGAGCCCTCGAAGGAGCCGCCCATGTTCAGTGCCATATAGAAGCCGCCCAGCCCCATGATGCCGGAGCCCAGGATCAGGTGGACGTACTTATACAGCAGGATGTTGACGCCCACCGAGTCGGCAGCGCCGGGGTTCTCCCCCACGGAGCGCAGGCGCAGGCCGGTCTTGGTGCAGGTGAGGTACCACCACACCGCCGCCGCCACCAGGATGCCCAGATAGACCAGGATGTTGTGGGAAAACAGGGCCTTGCCCACCACCGGGATGGAGGAGAGCAGGGGGATCTCCCGGGCGGAGAAGCCGCTGACCAGGGCGTCGGCGCTTGTCATGACGGGCCAGCGGTCCCCCAGGCCCTTGCCGATGAAGAAGTAGAGGCCCAGGCCGAAGGTGGTGATGGTCAGGCCGGTGACGTTCTGGTTGGCCTGGAGGGAGACGGTGAGCAGGGCAAACAGGGCCCCGCACAGGCCGGCGGCCAGGAAGGAGACCAGCAGGCCCACCAGCAGGCTGTTGGCCATACAGCCTGCCAGGTAGCCGAAGATGGCGCCGATGGCCATGGTGCCCTCCACGCCCAGGTTCAGGCTGCCAGCCTTCTCGGTGACGATCTCGCCCACTGTGCCGTAGAGCAGGGGGATGTTCACCAGCACGATGTTGAACAGGAAGAGGGTCAATACGTCGATGGATGCGTTCATTTGGACACCTCCTTGGGGGCTGCGGCGCGCCGCGCCAGACGGAAGCGGGTGAAGAAGTCCGCGGCCAGGACGGCGAACAGGATGATGCCCTGGATCAGGTCCGCGAAGTTGGCGTCGATGGAGGAATAGGTGGTGCTGGCAGCCTGACAGCCGAACTGGAGCACTGTGATGAGCAGGGCGGTGATGACGATGCCCACCGTGTTCAGCTTGGCCAGCCAAGCCACCACGATGCCGGTCCAGCCCACATCGTTGGTGACGGAGGTGGACAGGGTGCCGGCGGAGGAGACATAGAAGGCGCCGGCCAGGCCGATGAGGGCAGCGGACAGGAAGATGGTGCGCACCACGATCCGCCCCACCTTCATGCCCGCATAGCGGGCGGTGTTGGGGCTGTCCCCCACCACGGCGATCTCATAGCCGTGCTTGGTGTACTTCAGATAGCCGAAGAGGAGCACGCACAGGACGATGGCGATGATCAGGGACAGGTTCAGGTTGAAGGGGCCCAGGGGGAAGGTGATCATGTCCGCGTTGTCGGGGAAGCCGGCGAACTTGGGCCGGGCGGAATCGGGGTCCAGGAAGAAGTTCCAGCCAGCCTTGGTCTCCCCCAGGAACTGGAGGAGATAGAGGGCGATGTAGTTGAGCATCAGGGTGAGCAGGGTCTCGTTGGTGTTGTAGCGCACCTTCAGCAGGGCCACGATCAGGCCGTACAGGCCGCCGCCCAGGATGCCGCACAGGGCCATGACCAGCACCACCAGGGGCTGGGGCAGGACCGGGCCCAGCTTGTGGGCGGCCGCGGAGGCACAGATGGCGCCCATGATGAACTGCCCCTCTCCGCCGATGTTCCAGAAGCGCATCCGGAAGGCCAGCGACAGGGCCAGGGAGGTGATGAGCAGGGGGACAAAGAGCTTGACGAAGTTCTCCACGATGCGCCAGGGGAATTTGTTGCCCGGGATGCCCATGGTCACCATCTTCTGGTAGAAGGTGAGGGGGTCCACATCCATGGAGGAGAGGAGGGCCGCGCCGATGAGCAGGGCGATGACCACCGCCGCCACATAGGCCAGGGCCTGGCGGACGGGGCTGGACGACTCCCGCTTGACCACGCGGAAGAGCGGTTCTTTCCGGTTCATTGGTCCACCTCCTCGATCAGAGTGTCCCGGGCAATGCCCGCGGGCTTGTCCTCATACTTGCGGGTCAGGTCCAGGGCGCCGGTCATCATCAGGCCCAGCTCCTCCTTGGTGACCTTGTGGGCGTGGACTACGCCCATCACTCTGCCGTGGCAGAGGACCATGATCTTGTCGCACAGGGCCATCATCACGTCCAGGTCCTCGCCCACGAACAGGATGCCCACGCCGGACTTCTTCTGCTCGTTGAGAATGTGGTAAATAGCGTAGGAAGAGTTGATGTCCAGGCCGCGGACAGGATAGGCGGTGACGATGACGTTGGGGCCGGCCTTGATCTCGCGGCCCAGCAGCACCTTTTGCACGTTGCCGCCGGACAGGCGGCGCACCGGGGTCTCGGTGGAGGGGGTGACCACCTCCAGCTCCTGGATGACGTGTTCCGCCTCCGCCCGGCCCCGCTTCCGGTCCACAAAGATGCCCCTGCCGTCGCTGTATGTTTTCAGCAGCATGTTGTCCGTGATGGACAGGGAGGGGGCCAGGCCCATGCCCAGCCGGTCCTCCGGGATGAAAGACATGGAGATGCCCTTGTCCAGGATCGCCTTGGGGGAGAGGCCCACGATGTTCTCCCCCTTGTGGATCATCTGGCCGCCCTCGATGGGCCGCAGGCCGGCGATGGCCTCACACAGCTCCTTCTGGCCGCAGCCCGCGATGCCGGCCACGCCCAGGATCTCACCGCCCCGGATATAGAAGTTCACCCGGTCGATGGCCACGGCACCCTCGTCGCTGCGGATGGTCAGGTCCCGGATCTCCAGCAGGGGGCGGGTCTTTTCCACCACGGGGCGCTCGATGTTCAGGTCCACCTTGTGGCCCACCATGAACTCGGTGAGCTGCTGCTCATCGGTCTGGGCGGTGTCTACGGTGGTGATGTACTCCCCCTTGCGGAGGATGGAGACCCGGTCGGAGATCTCCAGCACCTCGTTGAGCTTGTGGGTGATGATGATGATGGCGTGGCCCTCCGCCTTCATGCGGCGGAGCACGTCGAAGAGCTTGGCTGTCTCCTGGACGGTAAGGACGGCGGTGGGCTCGTCCAGGATGATGACCTTGGCCCCGTAGTAGAGCACCTTGATGATCTCCAGGGTCTGCTTCTCCGACACCGCCATATTGTACACCTTTTTCCGGGGGTCGATGTCAAAGCCGAACTTCCGGGCCATCTCCTGGATGACGGCGTACCGGTCCTTCTTCAGAATGGGGCCGGACTTCTCATCCCCCAGCCAGATGTTATCCGCGGCGGAAAAAATGTCCACCAGCTTGAAGTGCTGGTGCACCATGCCGATGCCCAGCCGCTTGGCGTCCTCGGGGGAATTGATGACCGCCTGCCGGCCGTTGACCAGGATGGTGCCGCTGTCCGGCTTGTAGATTCCGGACAGCATGTTCATCAGGGTGGTCTTGCCCGAGCCGTTCTCACCCAGCAGGGCCAGGATCTCCCCCTGTCTGACGTTCAGCTCCACATCCCTGTTGGCCACCACGCTGCCGAAGGTCTTGGTGATGCCCTTCATTTCGATGGCGTATTCTGTTGGCATGGCGTTCTCCCCTTTTCTCATTATCCTTGGGGACCGGCGGTCCCCTGCGGCCCTCCGCCGCCTTTGGCTGCTCCTCCCCGGTCCGGAGGCGGGTCCGGACCGGGGAGCAGGAGCCAAAAGGCCGGGGGGGGGGGGGGGCGGGGGGGGGGGGGGGGGGGGGCGGCCGGCGGGGGATGCCGGCCGGCCCGGTTCAGGGTCTGCGCTGTGTCTGACGGGGGGAGGGGACTCAGCCCTCCACCACGCCGGCCACGTTGTAGTTCATGCCGCTCTTGATGACGTCGTCGGTCACGCTGGCGCCGCCGGCGGGCACGATCTCGGGGTTGGCCATCTCCACGACCTCGCCGTCCTTCAGCTCATAGCCGTCGGACATCAGGGGGGCATCCACCTGCTCCACAGCGGCGGTGCCGGCCTCGGCGTCCACGGTGATGTTCAGCTTCACGCCGGAGAACACGTCCCACTCGCCGCTGTCGATCAGCTCACGCACGGCCTCCATGGCGGCGGCGGTGCCGGGGGCAGCCACCAGCTCGTTCAGGGTGGAGGCGTCCACGAAGCCCTCGGACAGGCCGGCGTAGTAGGCGTTGCCGCCCATCTCGGTGACAAAGTTCTCGGCGCCGCCGCAGGTCATAGCGGTCTCGATGGCGGCCTGATAGTACACATCCCAGTGCCAGATGGCGGCAGTGAGGTGGGCGTTGGGGGCCTGCTCGGTCATGTCGGAGTTGTAGCCGCAGCCGAACACGTTGTTCTCGGCGGCCACCAGCTGGGGCTGGGCGGAATCGCAGTGCTGGCCGATGACGCAGCAGTCATAGGTGTCGATCAGGGCCTGGGCAGCCTGGCGCTCCAGGTTCTCGTCGCCCCAGGTGGAGATCTTGTTCACATGGACCACGGCGTCGGGGTTGACGGCCTGCACGCCCAGGGCGAAGGCGTTGATGCCGGAGCAGGTCTCGGCATACTCCCGGTTGTAGGCGGCCACGTAGCCGATGGAGTTGTTGCCCATCTCCAGGCTCTTCAGGCCGGCGGCCACGCCGGTGAGGTAGCGGGCCTGATAGATGCGACCGAAGTAGTTGTTGAAGTTGGTGTCATTGCCCATGTAGCCGGTGGCGTGGGAGAAGATGATCTCGGGGTACTCCTCCGCCTTGTCATTCATGGCGTCGATGTAGCCGAAGGAGATGCCGAAGATGATATTGGCGCCCTGACCGGCCAGGGTGTCGATGGCGTTGGAGACGGCGGTGTAATCCTCCGCCACGTTGTCCACGATGAGCAGCTGGCTGGCGGGGTCCAGGCCCAGGTTCTCCATAGCCTTGGTGATGCCGCTGTGGTGCTGGAAGGTGTAGCCGGCGGTGTCGTTCTGACCGTTGATGTAGATGGCGCCCACCTTGAAGTCGGCGGTGTCAGCGGGGGTGCTGGAGGCGGCCGGAGCAGAGCTGGTGCCGGCGGGGGTGCTGGTGCCGGCGGAGCTGGAGCTGCCGCCGCCGCAGGCGGCCAGGGACAGCGTCATGGCGGCGGCCATGACAAAGGCAAGAAGCTTCTTCATGAATGTGTTTTCCTCCTTAAAAGATCATGTGCAGGAGCCGGACGGGTCCCGCACAAATATATTAAAACCGGGCGAGCCGGTTTTAATCGAAGGGCGATTCAATTCTGGGGACGGCGGGCTCAGTCCACGAACTCCACGCCGGTCTCCTCATTCATGGACTTGACGCGGGCCAGGGACTCCAGCCGGATGCCTCGGGCGCGGATCATGTCGCCGCCGGGCTGGAAGGCTTTCTCGATGACGATGCCGGCCCCTACCAGAGTGGCGCCGGCGTCCTCCACCAGCTTGGACAGGCCCATCAGGGCGGCGCCGTTGGCCAGAAAGTCATCGATGATGAGCACCCGGTCGCCGGGGCCCAGGAACTCCTTGGCCACGATGATGTCATAGACCCGGCCGTGGGTGAAGGACTCCACCTTGGCGGTGTAGACCTCGCCGGCGATGTTCTTGGTCTGGCTTTTCTTGGCGAAGATCACCGGGCAGTCGAAGTATTGGGCCGTGATGCAGGCGATGCCGATGCCGGAAGCCTCGATGGTGAGGATCTTGTTGATCTGGCAGTCCGCGAAGCGGCGCTTAAACTCCCTGCCGATCTCGGCGAAGAGCTTGATGTCCATCTGGTGGTTCAGGAAGCTGTCCACCTTCAGCACGTCGGTCCCCTTTACCTTGCCGTCCCGGCGAATACGCTCTTTCAAAAGCTCCATAGCTTGTCCCATCCCTCTTTTTCAAGTTCCGATACAGATTCATTTTATCGAAAAAAGAAGGGTCCCGCAACGATTTCTTTCATTTTTTCGACCGGCGATTTCCACAAAAAGATGGAGCGAAAAATGAGGAAATCAATCGAAGTGCTGAAGCGTGCCGGCGAGACCAGAGGAGATGAGCCGATCGGCCAGGCGGGCCAGCGCCTCCTCTGCCTGAGGAAAGCCCTGAAGGGCCCAGGAGCGGGCCATGCCCACCGCCCCGGCGATGACGAACTCCAGACAGTAGTTGGGGCCGTCCAGACTGCCCAGGGGGTAGATGCCCTGCCACTCCCGCAGGCAGCGGGCATAGATCATGGCGTCCAGCCGGCGGAAGAAGTCGCCCTCCCCCCATGCGCCCATCAGGGCCAGGCACAGCTGGCTGTTGCTCCGCACGAAGCGGAACACGTCCACCAGGATGGGGGTCAGCTCGTCCCGGAGCAGGTGGGGCGGATAGGCATCCAGCAGCCGCCCCAGCTCGTCGAAGAGCTCGTTTTCCACCTGTTCCAGCATGTGGTAGATGTTTTGATAGTGGCTGTAAAAGGTCCCGCGGTTCACATCGGCCCGCTCAGTCAGCTCCCGGACAGTGATCTCCTCCACCGGCTTTTCCTGGAGCAGCTGGATCAGGGCCTGCCGCAGCTGGGCCTTGGACCTGCGGACCCTCCGGTCCTGGCGCTGTTCCGCCATGGACGCACCTCCCCCGTTTTTCGACACAGAGGACAGAGCCTGTCGGATTTTCCACAGAAGCCGCCCTTTTGCCCATTGCAATCCTCTGTTATCCCCTATTATAATAAAAAATACAAGATATTCAACACCTGTTTTATAACGGACAACAGGAGGGATGACCTATGGCCTATATCTCCCTTCAGCATGTGGGGAAACGGTATCAGATGGGGGAGATCACCATCACCGCAGTGGACGACATCTCCTTTGAGATTGAGAAAGGACAGTTCGCCGTCATCGTGGGGCCCTCCGGTGCGGGCAAGACCACGGTGCTGAACATCCTGGGGGGGATGGACGCCTGTGACAGCGGGGCTATCAGGGTGGACGGCCAGGAGATCAGCGGCTATGGGGCCCGACAGCTCACCACATACCGCCGATATGACATCGGCTTCGTGTTCCAGTTCTACAACCTGGTGCAGAATCTGACGGCCCTGGAAAATGTAGAGCTGGCCGCCCAGATCTGCCGGGACCCCCTGGACGCGGAGGAGGTGCTGCGCCATGTGGGGCTGGGGGAGCGGCTGAACAACTTTCCTGCCCAGCTCTCCGGAGGGGAGCAGCAGCGGGTGGCCATTGCCCGGGCGCTGGCCAAAAACCCCAAGCTGCTGCTGTGCGACGAGCCCACGGGGGCACTGGACTATGTCACCGGCAAGTCTATCCTGAAGCTGCTCCAGGACACCTGCCGCCAGCAGGGCATGACGGTGGTGGTCATCACCCACAACAGCGCCATAGCCCCCATGGCAGACCAGGTGATCCACGTGAAGAACGGGCGGGTGGAGCGCATCGACCACAACGACCGCCCGGTCCCCGTGGAGACCATTGAGTGGTAATGCCTCTACAAAATGCGATTTTGTGAAGAAAAAATACAAAAAGGAGAGGAGGAGAACAGCCCATGTCCCGAAAAAAAGCCCCCAGCCGCCTGCTGACCGACGCGGTCCGGGAGGTTCGGAACACCCGCAGCCGCTTCCTCTCCCTGCTGGTCCTCTCCGCCCTGGCGGTGTGCTTCCTGGCCGGACTGCGGGCCACTGCCCCCGACATGAAGGAGACCGGTGACCTGTATTTTGATCAGCAGCGGCTGATGGACCTGCGGGTGGTCTCCACCCTGGGCCTGACGGAGGAGGATGTGGAGCTGCTGGCCCGGCAGGAGGGGGTGGAGGAAGCCGAGGGGGCCTACACCATCGACGCAGCTGTCCCCCTGAAGGATCAGGAGATGATCGTAAAGGTTCACTCCTTTGCAGAGGAGGGGTCCAACCGCCCCCGGCTGGTAGAGGGGCGGTTGCCCCGGAAAGTGGGGGAGTGCCTGGTGGAGCCCCTGTTTCTGGAGAAGTCGGGCCTGTCCATCGGGGACACCATCCGCCTGGACACCGGGACCGGCGACTTTGAGGACGCCCTGGCCCGGCGGGAATTCACCATCGTGGGAACGGCGGATTCCCCTCTGTATATCTCCGTGGAGCGGGGTTCTTCCTCTCTGGGGACGGGGGCGGTCTCAGCCTTTGTTCTGCTGCCGCAGGCGGCCTTTTCCCTGGACTACTACACCGACGCCTACCTTCGGGCGGAGGGGGCGGAGGAGCTGTTGTGTTACAGTGAGGACTACACCGAGCTGGTGAACAGCCTTTCCGACGCCCTGGAGCCTCTGGCGGAGGAGCGCTCCGCCCTGCGGGGGGAGTCCATCCGGGAAGAGGCCGAGCAGGCCCTGGCGGACGCCCGGCGGGAGCTGTCTGACGGGGAGGCGGAGGTGTCTCAGGAGCTCTCCGAGGGGGAGGCGGAGCTGACGGATGCCCGGCGGGAGCTGGATGACGGCTGGGCGGAGTACTATGACGGGCTGAACACCTTTGAACAGGAGACCGCCGATGCCCAGCGGGAGATCGACGACGGGGAGGCGGAGCTGGCGGACGCTCTGACTGAGCTGCGGGACGGGGAGCAGGAGTACCAGGATGCCCTGCCCGAGCTGGAGGATGCCCGCCGGGAGGTGGCGGACGCCCGGCAGGAGCTGGCGGACGCCCGGGCGGAGCTGGACGAGGGCTGGGCGGAGTACCGCAAGGGGTACGCCAAATATGAATACGGCCTGGCCGCCTACACCGAGGGGATGGCCCAGTATGAGCAGGGGCTGGCGGGCGTGGAGCAGATGCGCGCCGGGGCCCAGCAGGCCCGCCAGGGGGCGGCCCAGGCCCAGCAGGGGGCGGTCCAGGCCCAGCAGGGGGCCGCCCAGGCCGGTGCGGCGGCCCAGCAGTATGCGGCCCAGGCCCAGCAGGCCGCAGCCATGGGAAATCTGCTGCTGGCCCAGCAGCTTCAAGCCCAAGCCCAGCAGTACGAGGCCCAGGCCCAGCAGCTGACGGCTCAGGCTCAGCAGCTCCAGGCCCAGGCGGCCCAGGCCCTGGCCCAGGCGGAGGCACTGGAGGTCCAGGCCGTCCAGGTGGAGGCCCAGCTGTCCGCCGGGCTGCCCCGGCTCCAGTCCAGCGCCCTGGAGCTCAACGCCTCCCTGGGGCTGCTGACCCAGGCCAAGCGGGAACTGGACGACGGGGAGGCGGAGTACGCCGACGGCGCGGCCCGGCTGGCGGATGGGGAGCAGGAGCTCGCCGACGGGGAACGAGAGCTGGCGGATGCCAGGCAGGAGCTGGACGAGGGCTGGCAGGAGTACCGGGACGGCCAGGCGGAACTGGCGGACGCCCGGGAGACCCTGGAGCGGGAGTCGGAGGACGGCCGGGCGGAGCTGGCGGATGCCCTGACTGAGCTGCAGAACGGCGAGGCGGAGTATGCCGACGGCCTGGCCGACTATGAGGAGGGGAAGGCGGAGGCGGAGCAGGAGCTGGCGGACGCCCGCAAGGAGCTGGAGCAGGCCCGGCGGGACCTGGATGCCTTGGAGGACTGCTCCTGGTATCTCCTGGGACGGGGCACCAACACCGGCTACGCCAGCTACGAGATGGATGCCGACCGGATGGGCAGTCTGGCGGCGGTGTTCCCCCTGATCTTCTTCCTGGTGGCCGCCCTGGTGTGCCTGACCACCATGACCCGGATGGTGGAGGAGCAGCGGATCACCATCGGCGGGATGAAGGCCCTGGGCTACTCCAAGGGGGCCATCGCGGTGAAATATGTGGGCTACGGCTTCCTGGCCAGCGCGGCGGGGGCGGCCCTGGGGCTGGCAGTGGGGCTGACCCTGCTGCCCTGGATCATCTGCAACGCCTGGGCCATCCTCTACACAGTGGGGGAGATCCAGTACGGCTTTTACCCCGCTACCTCCCTGCTGGCCTGCGGGGCCGCGGTGGGGACGGTGACCCTCTCCGCCCTGGCGGCCTGCTTCTCCACCCTGGCAGCGGTGCCGGCGGAGCTGATGCGGCCCAAGGCACCCCCCATGGGCAAGCGCATCCTGCTGGAGCGGATCGCCCCCCTGTGGCGGCGGCTGTCCTTCAACTACAAGATCACCCTGCGCAACCTGTTCCGCTATCAGCGCCGCTTCTGGATGACGGTGGTGGGCATCGGCGGCTGCGCGGCCCTGATCGTCACCGCCTTCGGCCTGCGGGGCTCCATTTTCGACGTGATGGACAGGCAGTACGACGAGATCTACCGCTATACCGCCCAGATCGGGCTGGTGGACCGAGTGACCCCCGGCGAGCTGGCGGAGGTGACCGGGGCGCTGGAGCGGTCCGAGCTGGTGAGCGGATGGCTGGTGAGCCGCTCGGAGACGGCCTCCGCCGAGACGGAGCGGTACACGGTGGACTGCACGGTGGAAGTGGTGCCCAGCCAGGAGGCGCTGGCCCCCTTCGTCTCCCTGCGCCACCGGACGGACAGCGTGCCGGTGCTCCTGCCTGACGACGGAGTGGTCCTGACGGAGAAGCTGGCCTCCCTGCTGGGGGTGTCGGCGGGGGACACCTTCACTCTGGACGGGGACAGCCGGGTCCAGGTACGGGTGGCGGATGTCACGGAGCACTATATCATGCACTATGTCTACATGACCGACGCCTACTACCAGACCCTGTATGGCCAGCCGCCGGAGGAGAACCAGGTGCTGGCGGCCTACCCCGCTGAAGGGGCGGAGGCCCTGGACGCGGAGCTGGTGGGGCTGGACGGCGTCACCACCCTGTCCCAGGTGGCGGCCACCCGGGAGGTCTTCACCTCCAGTCTGGAGAGCGTGGACTACGCCGTGGTCCTCATCATCGTGTGCGCCGCGGCCCTGGCCTTTGTGGTGCTCTACAACCTGACCAACATCAACATCACCGAGCGGATGCGGGAGCTGGCCACCCTGAAGGTGCTGGGCTTCTACGACGGCGAGCTGTCCGCCTATATCTACCGGGAGAACGTGATCCTCACGGTGTTCGGCGTGGCCCTGGGGATGGGGATGGGGAAGCTGCTCCACCAGTGGCTGGTGCTGACAGTGGAGATCGACCTGCTCATGTTCGGGCGGACACTGGCCCTGTCCAGCTATCTCTACGCCGGGGTACTCACCGCCGTCTTCTCCCTGGTGGTCAATCTGGCGGCCCACCGAAAGCTGAAAAAGCTGGATATGGTGGAGTCGCTGAAGACAGTGGAATGAACAGCAGCAGGGGGGGGGGGGGGGGGGGCGGGGGGGGGGGCGGGGGGG
>NZ_JANGBZ010000072.1:0-13040 GCF_024462915.1 Clostridium sp. DFI.5.61 | reverse complement strand
GTCCGCCCCGTAGGGCGGACCGCTCGCTTTCTCTCAATATCCGTAGGGCCGGCCGGTCTCCGGGTTGATGCCCGGGTCCAGCGGGGCCTCCTGGCCGTTGGGCAGTTTGGGGCGCTCTCCGCCCTCCAGGGCTCCGAAATAGAGGTTCATGTCCACCTCGCCCTGGATACCCGGCACACTCCCCTTGGAGCTGTACTGCCACATCTGGAAGTCATAGTAGAAACTGGGCTGCGCCTGGTACTGGGCGAACCAGAAGCTGTGATCCAGCAGCTTGCTCAGGTCGTACTTCACATACCCCTGATAGGAGTTGAAGTAGATCATAGACTCATAGCCCGCCTCCTGGATGGCGCCGCAGAAAGCCAGTGCCACCTCATTCATGGTGTCGCTGTCGATGGCGTTGGTGCGGGCGCTGCTGTCGCTGACCATCTCCCAGTCAAAGACCACCGGCATGGTCAAGTCATAGTCTCGGACCCGCTCCAGGACGAACCGCGCCTCCTCCAGCGCCTCCTCCACGGTAATGGCCTGGGAGAAGAAGTAGGCCCCCACCGCCAGCCCGGCATCCAGCGCGCCCTGGACGTTCCGGTCAAAGTATGTATCCTCATAGAGCTTGCCCTCGGTGTAGCCCCGGCCGCCCACCCGGACGATAGCGAACTCCACACCGGCATCGGCCGCCTGCTCCCAGTCGATCTCCCCCTGGAACTGGGACACATCCACCCCAAGGTGCCCCTGAACCGTCCCATCATCATAGGTGAGGTAGTCTCCCTCCATGCGGAACAGCTGGGGGATGTAGGAGAAGGCGGGGACTGTCTCCAGCACATCCAGGTAGAAGGTCTGGCTGTACCCCTCATAGGCGATCTGCCCCGCGTGGACATCGGTGTTCTTCATCCGCCAGATGATGGCGACCAGCTCGGAGCGGGTGATGCTGTCCTCCGGATGGTAAGACAGCGTGCCATCCTCCTCCAGCTCCCCGGAGAGCTGTATCTTTTCATAGAGCACGGTGACATAGCCATCGTCCACGTCTCCGAAGGGCGTCTCGTTCCGGGAGGGCCTCAAGTTCAGGGCTTTGGCCGCCATCTGGGCCACCGTCAGCCGGCTTACCGCACTGTCCAGATCGGTCACCTGCTCCCGGGTGACAAAGCCCTTCTCCAGGGCAAAGTCCGCATTGCCGCTGCTCCAGTGCTCCCCGGTGGCCTCCCGGCGGTCAAAGCCTGCCGCCGCCAGCACCATCACCAGGGCCTCCCCCACCGTAACGGCGTTGTCCGGCCGGAAGGTGCCGTCCTCATAGCCGCTCACCGCCCCGTCCTGTTTCAGGTCCGCCGCGAAGGGGGCGTACCACGCCTCCGCCGGCACATCCGAATAGGGGGCCTCCGTGACTGCGGGCGGGGTCCCGGCCGCTGTCTCGACCGCCAGGGCCGCGGGCACCGCTGTCAGCACCATGGACAGAGCCGCCAGCAGAGCCGGTCCCCTCATGTTTCTTCTCTTCTGCTGCAATGGGATCATCCTTTCCTGCCCGGCGCCGCGGGCCCGTGATATGTTGACATAATACCGCATTTTTCGACCCATTGCAACCATATCCCACCTTCGAAGAAGAGAAATTTTTTCCTGCTGATCTCCCTGTGCACCGTCCCCCTTGCGGTCCTGCCCGGCGCCGCTTATAATAGGGACATGTGCCGGCAGGCAGTCCTGCCGGAAATTTTAGATCTTCACACCTGGAAGGAGCCCGTCTAACATGTGGAAGGATTGTCAAGCCCTGCAAGATGAGATCACTGCCCTGCGCCGGGAGCTGCACCAGATCCCGGAGGTGGGGGCACAGCTGCCCGAGACCGCCGCCTGTCTCTCCGCCCATCTGGACCGCCTGGGTATCCCTTTCGTCCGCTCTCCCCGGGACAGCGGCCTGATTGCCTCCATCCAGGGCGGCCTGCCTGGTCGAACGGTGGCCCTGCGGGCAGACATGGACGCCCTGCCCATCCAAGAGGAGACCGGACTTCCTTTTTCCTCCCGCCGCCCCGGCGTGATGCACGCCTGCGGGCATGATGCCCACGCCGCCATGCTCATGGGGGCCGCCCAAGTCCTGCAGAAACACAGGAAGGAGCTCCGGGGCACCGTCCGCCTCCTCTTCCAGCCGGCCGAGGAGCAGTGTGAGGGAGCCAAAGTCATGCTGGAGCAGGGGGCGCTGGACGGAGTGGACGCCATCTTCGGCTTCCATATCGGCACCCTGCTGGGGGCCGACATCCCCAGCGGCACCGTGATTGCCCCCTCCGGCTGCTGCATGGCGGCCTTTGACAAGTTCACCATCCGGGTCCGGGGGCGCGGCTGCCATGGCTCCACCCCGGAAAAAGGGGTAGACCCCGTCAATGCGGCCGTCCACATCGTTCTGTCCCTCCAGGCCATCACCACCCGGGAGATCAGCGCCGCTCGCTCCCTGGTCCTGACCATCGGCAGGATCCAGGGGGGCGACCAGTATAACATCATCCCGGACGAGGTAGTGCTGGAGGGGACCATCCGCACTCTGGAGGACGGTCTGCGGCAGTACGCCGCCCGGCGCATCGGTGAGGTGGCCCAGGCAGCGGCTGCCGTATTCGGCGCCAGTGCGGACTGCACCATCACCTGGGGCGCTCCCCCTGTCCTCAACGATCCCGCTATGGCGGAGCTGGCCGCCGGGGCCGCCGCCGAAGTCGTGGGCCCGGAGCACGTCGTCACCCGCATCCCAGCCCCCAACATGGGAGGTGAGGATTTCGCCTTCTATCTGGAGCAGGTCCCCGGGGCTTTTCTCTTTCTCAGTTCCTCCGACCCCGCCAAGGGGACGGACCGCCCCCACCATAGTCCCCGGTTCGACGTGGACGAGTCAGTGCTCTGGAAAGGGGCCGCCCTCTACGTCTCCCTTGCTCAGACCTTTCTCAACGGCTGAATCCTCTCCACGACTGGGCCTTCATCGGGAAATTCTTCCAGTCGAGGCATTTCCGGCCTCATAAAATCCTCTCCCCCGCATATACATGTACAGCAGATGCAAAATCCGGGGGAGTTGTTGCTGTGTGAAAGGGAATATCGAGGAACGGGCCTGTCAGCTGGCCCTTTACATCATAGAGAACCGGACCACGGTCCGCGCGGCGGCACAGAAGTTCGGGATCAGCAAGTCCACGGTCCATATGGATATAATAATTTAGAACGGTTTATCTGGACGATAGTTTAACTGACTAAAAAATAGATATAAGATTGTAAGAGCGCCCGCTAACCAGGGGGCTATTGGGAATATATTTTAAAGCTGCCATATGAATTAGAGAGCCTCCTGTGCGTTGCATTTCGTTTGCGCCGCACAGGAGGCTCATTAAAATTTTATACTTCGTATATTCGTATAACTTTAAGAGTATATATTGGAATAAAAAGAAGACCTAGTATTTAATAAAACTGCCAAACGCCAGATTTCTTGTTAGCAATCTAGGTTTACTCTTTTTCCCTCCTCAGCCGATTGATAAGCTGCATATACAATGCGTGCTGTATCGTACGCCAGTGAGAATCCAGAATCCGGAATCATGTCATATGCGATCGAGTCCATAAAATTCTGCAGTTCGCCAGTATAACCACGGACAAATTCATCATTGACCCAAGCTTTATTCCACCCAGTTTTATGCTTCATGAACTGCGAAATTTCGATATCCTCCAAGCCATCGTCATCCATAAAATAGCTCTCAAGCATATTTGTTGGAGTAATATTACATACAAGAGCACTGTCACTGCTGTATACATTGATATAATTTTGCGAGCCTCCCAATACGGTGTCCGAAGCGATGGCCAACGCTTTCGTTCCATCAGAAAATGTGATCGTTACATTACTGTAATCTTCCACATCCTCAGGCTTTACCAGAAGATGACGCTTATCTTCTGGCAGCAGGCAGTCAGTGGTCACACCACAATCCGCTACAACGCTGGTCACCCGGATATTTTCTCCCCGCGCTTTTGCCTCCTGCTGCTTTAGCCAAAGCATTCCGCCAATTGGATGGCAGCCGTTTCGCATTAAGATTCCGCCGCCAGTCCCGCTCCATTTTCCAGCCAAGGGAGAACTGCTACCATTAAGGCTCAATTCTCCGCGCATATATAAAATCTTACTCTTCTTTGCTCGAAGCATTTGGGCCGCACGCTGCACTGGCGGCGCATAGACAAAGTTTTCCGCATACATAAACTTTCTTCCGCTACTCTCTACCACGGCTTTCAGACTGTCCATGTCCCGCATGACTTCCCGGTACATGACAGATTTAGGTGTGTTCTTACCTACATTCAGTTCGCCTTTCTGTCCGAAATATCCGGTCAGTGGCTTTTCGCAGATCACATGCTTCCCTGCTTGGAGCGCTTGAATAGCCATTGTACAGTGGAGAAACGGAGGAGTCACGATATCGATCACATCAATTTCCGGATCTGAAAGCATTTCCTCATAGTCGGAGATTGCCTGTTCATATCCAAACGAATCCTTGACTTTCTCTGCGGCATCCAGTCGAACATCACAAATCGTCTTCAGACGGATTTCCAGTCCACAAACACGCTGAAATCCACTTGCGTGAAGTCCTGCCGCATAGCCAGCACCGATCGTACCAATGGTTACAGTTTTTTTCTGAAACATATCATAGCCTCCATTTAAGATGAATAACCGGCAGCTTTCAGGTACGCATCCAACAATTCAGGGTCAATGCTCTCTTTCATACGCTCAATCGCCTTATCCAGAGTAGCATCCCTCAAGAACTCACGCATGCCATCAATCTGATCGAAGTCAATAAAAGTCATTCCCTGCTCCTGAAGGAATTGCAGATCATCTGCGTTGGACTCATCCGCAACTTGCTGGGAATAAGGCAGCAATTCCTCAGAAACCCGCATGATCATTTCCTGATATTCCGCAGGCAAAGCATCAAATGTGGATTTTCCAATGAAAATCACATTGCACTGGGGAACATGGTTGGAATTTGTCACATACTTCTGAACCTCATAGAATTTGGAGGCCACTGTTGTACGATAAGGATTCTCCTGTGCTTCCAGCAATCCTTGCTGGAGGGACAGATACAGCTCAGAAAATGCCAGGGGTGTGGGAGCCAAAGTGGCATCTGTCCAGAATTCAATATGGTTGGGATTGTCCTGTACGCGCATCTGCATACCGGCCAAATCCTCCGGGCTTTTAATTTCTCTGTTGGTAGTGATGCAGCGGAAGCCCTGATCTGCCACTACCAGCAGTTCCAGATTCTGCTCCACAAACTTTTCTTTCAGCAGGGAATCGAAGGTTTCGTCTGAAAGGGCGGTTCTGATATCCTCCACATTGTCAAAGAGGAATGGAAGATCGGCAACGCCGCAGTCGGCAACTGTATTGGTTACAGAGGCAGTATTTGTACACTGCATCGTCATATCACCCTGAATGACGCTTAGAATCATCTCAGAGTCGCTGCCCATCTGTCCATTAGGAAAAATGTTTACTGTAATCTTCCCGCCACTGTACTCTTCCAGTTTTTCTTTGATGCGCAGGCACATGGCGTGGTTCCAGGAGTCTTCAGTTCCTGTGTGCCCAATGGAAAAAGTCATTTCAGGTAATTCGGAGCCCGATGCGTCGGCATTGCTACCAGCATTGGAAGTCGTCCCCCCGCTGCACGCAGTGAGAGAAAGCATCATTGCCGCTGCAAGCAATCCACAGATCCATTTCTTTTTCATAGTTGATCCTCCTTCAAAATTAATATTAGTTTTTTCGAGCTTAACACGCTCTTGAAGGCTACTTGTTACAGTAAAATCGTGCTGATCGCTGGGATATATGTAATCAGCATCAATGCGATAAAAAACATTACCATGTAAGGCAGAGCTTTTTTCGCCAAACTGGCCACAGGAACGCCGGAGAGCGATTGCGCTACATACAAGTTCACACCCACCGGAGGTGTGACAAACCCAATGGCCAAATTTACCACCATGATAATTCCGAAATGAACAGGATCGACTCCCACCGCGCTGACAAGAGGCAGCATGACCGGCGTAAAAATCAAAATATTGGGCGAAGTATCAATGATCATCCCCATAAACAGCAGGAAGATATTCAGTACCAGCAACAGTAAGAACTTATTATGGACCAGTCCGCCCGCAAGGGAAAGTACCACATCCGAAGCCTGTAGCAAAGAAAGAATTCTGGAAAAAGCAGCAGCCGTGCCCAATACCAGAAGCATCGGAGCTGTAGTTTTCACAGCTTCCGCGCACAAAGGAAGCAGGTCTTTCAGTTTTAAGGTCCGATAAACAAAAAGACCGACTGCGGTAGCATAAAAGGTTCCGATTAGGGCTGCCTCGGTAGGGGTAACGATACCACCGTAAATCCCGCCCAAGATGATAATGGGAGACAACAGCGCCCAAAAACTGCTTTTCAATACTCCCCAAAATCCCTTAGCTCTAAGTTCGGAAACGCGCTGATGAATCAGCTGCTTGTTTTCCCCTTTGGTTTTGCAGTAGAAGATAGCATAGATCATTAGACATGCCGCAATGAGAAATCCGGGAATGATTCCTGCCAGGAACATATCTCCTACGGAGGCTCCGCTGGCCATACTATAAACAATAAACGGAACCGACGGAGGAATGATGACCCCCAGGCCACCTGCAACTGCTACAGTACTGGCGCTAAAAGTATGATCATATCCCAGGTCATCCAAAATGGGAATGGTCATCGTACCTACAGCAGCAGTGGTGGCTGGAGCCGAACCGGAAATAGCACCATAAAATAAGCAGGTAATAATAGAGGCGCAAGGCATGCCTCCTGTTTTATTTCCGATCAAGTATGCGAAAACATCAAACAATTTTTCTGCAATGCCGCTCTGTGCCATGATGATACCACCCAAGATAAACAGCGGGATTGCAAGTAATGGAGTGCTGTTTAATCCTCCCACTACATTTCTCAAAACAAAAGGAATTGAGGCAGAAAATCCCGGAGAAATCAGGCTGGGAATCAACGATACAACCAGCAGCATAACGCCAATGGGAACGGTCAGGATCAGCATGACAACCATTGCGCCAAAAATTATTCCTAACATTTTATTCACCGTCCTTTTCCGTTGTTTTTTTCACACACGCTAACAGTGCTTGCAGAATGTTTTCCACCAAGCGCAGAGAAGTCAGTGCGAATCCGACCGGAATTGCCGCATAGACATAATTCATGGAAAGGTTAATGCTGGACCAACGCTGGGCGGTGGTACTTAAAATCGAGAGGGACTGATATGTTAAATATACGAATATGACCAGCATAAAAATCTGTACGGCGATATCTATAACCTTCAAAATAGCCGGACGCAAAATTGCGTTAAAAATCTCTAACCTAATAATGCTCTTAGCATGTATGGTATAGCTAATGCTTAAAAAGCCCATCCAAACAAATAAATACCGTCCCAGCTCCTCCGACCATTCAATTGACATACCGAGGCATTTCCTGGCAACGACTTGAGCCCCCATAACAAAAACGATGACTAACAGAGAAATGATCATGAGAGCAACTTCCAAATTCTTATCGAGCCATTTTATAATTTTCATGGTCCACCTCCGTTCTTTACTCTATTCCAAGTATTTTTTTGCGTACTCCAGGGCTCGGCGTGCATGCGCCTCAAATCCGATTTCTGCTGTGCGAACACTGTGCGGTATCTCAATTCCCCGAACAATATTTTCTGGAAGCTTGGACAAAATTCCCTTGAGATCAATCGCTCCCTCTCCCGGATAGAGACGTTCCTCCCGACCATCATGTACCAAGACATCTAGATCAGTTGGAATCTCCTGAACGGCATCACACAGATGCATGAAGCGGAACCACTCTTTGGGTAATGATTCTAATTCTTCCAGCTTAACTCTGGAGCGATGGAAATGCAGTGCATCCACTACAATGCCAACATTCGGTAGATCAACATCTCTCAGCAACTGGGCAGCTTGCTCTAAATTCGTAATACCAGCCCATGTGACAAATTCTAAATTAATATCTTGGTCAAATTGTGCGGCTAACTGGCACAGTTCGGCAAATTTCTTTGTATAAAAAGAGCGGTTCGCTGTCCAAACATTACATAAAATATGTTTAATCCCAAGTTCTGCAGCGGCAGCTAGATGTGGTGCATACTCCTGTACATTTACCCCGTCAAAAATTCTTGCATTTTCGGTATCATTAATTTTCACATCGGTTTCTAAACTGGCCGCCCTTGTTTCTTCCAAGAGCACACGGTCTGTGAGCAGATGTGGAACTTCATTGGGCAGCCCCATGGGTATCGTTCTGAGACTGACATAATCATAACCAGCTGCTGCCGCCGTCCGAATGAACTCAGGCGGAGGACATGAAATACAGGTTAAATGTACAAGAGAATATTTATGGCTCAAAATAATTCCTCCTATGCTAATTAATACTGGAGACCGCCGTTTACATCCAAAACTTCACCTGTTGTCCAGGAAGCATCATCACTCCCTAGATATGCAATTGCAGACGCCACATCTTCGAATGTTCCAATACGCCCCAAGCGAATTCCCTGCAAAAGTTTTTCCCGGTTCTCTGCCGGAAGAGAGGCAAACATTCCTCCGCCGATCGGACCTGGGGCTACACAGTTCACCGTTATGTTCCAAGGCCCCAGTTCAAAGCCCAGAAGCTGTGTCATGCCAACAATGCCGCCCTTTGCTGCGGCATAATTAACGCCTACACCTGGACGACCAGTTCTTCCTCCGATCGACGAGATCAAAACGATTCTTCCATATCGACGCTCTTTCATGTGACCAATCAGAGATTTTACGGAATGATATGTACCAGTTAAGTTGATGTCTATGACATCTTTCCAATCGTCCTCTGTTAACTCGTCAATGGGATGGTGCCTTAAAATACCCGCAGTTGTTACCAAGACATCTATTTTTTTAAAGACTTCGATTCCATGCCGTACAACCGCACAGCAATCCGTGTACTGCCGTACATCCGACTGAAGGAATAAGATTCGATCAGAATAGCCCATTGCATCAAATTCTTGCTCCAGATTTTTTAAAACTGTCGGCGAACAGTCCGTTAAAACAACTTTTCCTGATTCGTCTAAAATCCTGAGTGCTGCCGCTCTTCCCATACCTCCGCCGCCTGTAATCAAGACGACCTTATCCGAATAACGGGAATGTATCATCCTTCATCTACCTCCTCAGACTTTTATTTTTAATTTTGACTAAATACTGTCTCTTGTTTCATTACAATCTTATATTAAATGATTAGAGCGCAAAAAAAACTGCCATTTTGACATGCTAATATGCTCAAAATACATACCTGAAGGACTGGAGATTTTTGTGCATAAAACCCCGGAATGCATACCTTAGAGGCAAACATTCCGGGGTTTCATAGACGGTATTAAATATTTTTGTTTTGAATAGTACGGATCACAAACTTGCGGAATGATTCTACAACAGGAGGACGAAAGTTTTCTTCCAGCCAGAACATGTACAGCGACCGCTTCATATTATGATTTTCCAGCGGTACTACCGCAACCTGATACATCCCAATCTCTTGAATCGGAGGTATTATTCCAACTCCAATTCCTGCCGAAACCATACTCGCAATCATTTTTTCATTTTGTGCCTCAAAAATTTGCTGAGGGGATACTCCATATTTATGAAAAAAGTGTTCTAAGTCGTAACGGGTACCGCACTTATGGTTGTATGTGATCAGCGGTTCTTGGCACAATTCCTGCATTGTAATATTCTCTTTTTGAGCAAAAGGATGATTAATTGGAACCACTGCCACCAGTTCCTCACTCATAACTTCAAAGTAGCAACACCCTGCTTGTTCAACTTTTGCCCCAAACCCCAGATCAACTTCCCTAGCTGCTATCTGTGCGATTCCGCTTGCTGTGGACTCTAGATCACTGACTTGAAATTGCACTTTTTCAAACTCGGGAATGCTTTTATACTGCTTCATTAGGCTGGGAAGAAAATGGTGGTGCAAGGTGTGAGAGACAGTGAGTCTAACAGTTCCTTGAGATTTATTAGATGCTTGTTGAATTTCGTTTTTGGCAAGTTCCAGTTCTCTCAAAATAATGGCAACATGTTTGTCAAAATTCTCACCGTAAGAGGTGACCACAATGTTACGCCCCTGTTTAATAAAAAGAGGTACCCCCAATTCATGCTCCAATTTCGCCATGGAGTGACTAAGGCTAGATTGTGCCACAAATAATTCTTCGGAGGCCTTGGTATAATTCTTTAGGGCTGCTATTTTATGAAAATACCGTAACTGCTGCAAATTCATATACGATCCTCCGTAGTCATGCAGCCTTGCTGCAAATAATATATATATTAAAATGCCCATCTATCATTACTGTATTCTTCGTAATTACATCATAGAATTCTAACAGATATTATATTCCGAGACCTAAATATGTGCAATATACAAGAACCTTTTCATTATACTTTCCGATAAAACTATTTTTATTTTGCTTTGAAAAAGCTCTTATTCACACACAATTTAGATCCGCTTTCAATTTGTCCAGAATCCGGTTTTTCTCCTCAAGTGTCCGTGATATTTCATAGCTCTTCAGCGCCCGATCTCTCAATCGCTCCGCGTCCCGGGCCCATTTCTCGAACTCCGGCTTGCTCATGGTACCCTTGCGTGTGCGGGCAAAGTACTTCTTATAGGCCCGTTGGTGCAGCTTCCAGATCTCGTTGTTGCGCACCTTCTCCTGAAAACTGGCCGTCGCGCCGATCTCCCGGCAGGTTTTATCTTCCTGACCGGGGGCCGGTCCATCACAGTAAGCATAGGTAGCTCCTGGATACTGGAGAAACCACCGGCCGCAATTGGCGCAGCGTTTAGGGACAAAGCCCTTCTGCATCCCGCGCATCAGTTCCACATAGACGAAGTCCAACAGACGGTCAAAGTACATCTTTTCCACCAGTTCCGGTTGGCAACCTTCCGGCTCCAGTACGGCGTACTGAATGTTCACCTGAGGAGCATCGATCTGGTTATCCTCCCCTAAGCTAACGCCGCTGACCAGAGCTTCCAAAAAATGATCTGTCAGCTGCTGGGCCAGAGGAATCTTCTTCTGGCCTTTTTTCTTTTCAAATGGCTGGCCCTCAAACAGGGACTCCAGAAACCAGCCGTAGCGCTCTTGAATATATAAAATGTCGTCTCTGGCCCGGATGTATTTCAACAGAAATGCGTCCGGGTCTTTTAGCGTTTCAGCAATCAGATCTGAATGCCGTCCTGCTTCAATCGATTTCCAAACCAAAGCCGGCTCAATAGCGCCCGGCTCCAGGATATACAGCCGATAGAGCGGCAGCTTCATAAAGGCACGCACCAGCGCCTCCAGCCGCTCCGATAACTGCTCCGGGTCACGGGCGGCAACGGACTGTTCCACAGCAGACAGCTTGGCGCAGTAATCAGTGATACTGCAGTTGAGGATCTCTGTGAGGATTGATCCGTAAGGCAGACAGTCAGTATCCCACTCCACCCAGTAGCCCTTATCCCCAAACTGAATTTTGGTGTGGGTGTGGGGGCGATAAAGATCAAATATGTCTTTCCCCAGGACAGCCATGGCAGTTCCCTCCGGTAGAGAATCTAATTGAAGCAATATAGTGTATGTATTAAAACTATACATTACCTATTTTCAAAAGTCAAGAAGTATGCTACCATAAAATTAGATAATAAAGATACAAAAAATAATATCGAATTTGATTGAGGCGGTGAACGCAGAATGAAACATGATTTGAAACTGTTCTCTATGGAAGAGATTCAGGCAGAGGAGGTGAAGTGGCTCTGGTACCCGTATCTCCCCCGAGGGAAATTGACGATCGTTCAGGGAGACCCCGGCGAAGGTAAAACTACTTTTGTGTTGGCGGTTATTGCGGCACTGACCTGTGGCGAGGCCTTGCCGGAGACTGAACAGGCGCTGGAACCGATCAATGTAATCTACCAGACAGCGGAAGATGGGCTGGCGGATACCATTAAGCCCAGGCTGGAGGCTGCCGGAGCGGATTGTTCCCGGGTGCTGGTGATTGATGAGAGCCAGCAGGAACTGACTCTCAGTGACGAGCGATTGGAACAGGCGGTTCATCAGACTGGCGCACAGCTCATTGTACTGGATCCGATCCAAGCGTATTTGGGAAACGATGTGGACATGCACCGGGCCAACGAAGTGCGTCCCATTCTGAAACGGGTGGCAGGAATGGCGGAACGCACAGGCTGTGGAGTAATTCTCATCGGACACATGAACAAAGCCCAGGGATTAAAAGCCGGCTATCGTGGACTTGGCTCCATCGACTTCCGGGCAGCAGCCAGAAGTGTACTGGTGGTGGGCCGGCTGAAAGAAGATCCCTCCATCCGGATCGTAGCCCAAGATAAAAACAGCCTGGCCCCGGAAGGAAAGTCCATTGCGTTTCAACTGGATGAAGAACATGGCTTTCTTTGGAAAGGTGCGTGCGATCTCTCTGTTGATGATGTGCTGGGTGGAGGCGGAAAGCTTCATACCAAAACTACTCAGATGGAGGACGCATTAAGGCGGATGCTCATAACTCCCATGTCTGCTGAGGCCGTTCTGAATCGAGCAAAAGATTTGGATGTATCGGAACGGACGCTGATGATCGCCAAGAAAAATCTGGGGGTCATATCAGAAAAGCAAGGCAATCAGTGGTACTGGCGTCTGCCGGAGCAAGGGTGTAAGGATGTAACAAGCTAAAGGCTTTGCATCCTTGCAGTCTTCCCTTTCTGCCAATGAAGGCCCTGAGGAGGGAGGCCCCGTCGGCGCAAATTCCTCCCTTTGGGGAGGGCAAGCATCGCGCCCGGCTATACGCCATGCACAGTTTCGGGGCGCTGCCCCGTACCCCGTCGTCGACGCAAGTTTCATATCGTTCACCCCGCCGCCAACGGCAGGGTTCACTCGCTACACTGCGTCTCCTCTCCAAACGAAACCCGCTGCGCAGCCGTTGGCAGCTCTGCTGCCTTACGGATGCGGCGTACCCCTTGCGGGTGCTGTGCTGGGCTTTCGTTTGGCTGAGACGAAGGACGAAGTCTGCAAATAAAAAGTCAATAGGGAAATAAAGCAAAATTGAGGAGA
>NZ_JANGBZ010000071.1:0-13322 GCF_024462915.1 Clostridium sp. DFI.5.61 | reverse complement strand
CCCCCCCCGGGGGGGCCCCGGCGGGGGGGGCGGCCCGTCGGTGATTCATGGGAGGGGGATCACAGGGACTCCAGGACCTCCTGGTAGATGGCGTCGGCCAGAGGCAGGGCCTTGTCCAGCAGGGCCTGGCCCTTCTGGCGGTACTCGTCGGCAAAGGCCTGGTCCTGGATACCGCCGATGTTGATGAGCACGTTGAGCCAGGCGCCCTGGATGGCGGCCTTGAGGCTCAGGGCGGCGCAGCCCAGGTCGCTGGCGGCGCTGGCGTTGAGCTTGCCCACCACGGAGCGGGTCAGCTCCAGGGCCTGGCAGGCCAGCTCCATCATCTCAAAGGGGGTCTTGGTGCAGCCCTTCAGGGCCTCCTGCATGGCGGCCTTGCGGGCGGCCTTCTCCTCGTCGGTGTCCTTGGGCATGGCGAACACGGCGCTGACGGCGTTGAACGCCTCGGTATCCCGGTCGATCACGTCCACGAACTGAGCCTTGAGCTCGTTCCCCTTCTTCTGGGACTCGATGGCCAGCTCCTGCACGTCGGCGTACTTCTTCTTTCCCACGGTGAGGGCGCACACCATAGCGGTGAGGGCGGCGCCCAGGGCGCCCTCCAGCGCGGCGGCGGAGCCGCCGCCGGGCGCGGGTTCATCGGAGGCCATCAGGTCCACGAACTCATTGACCTTCATTTCCACAAGCTTCATAACAGTCGATTCTCCTTTTGTCAGAACGGCTTATTCCATGCCGATCAGGTGGTACTCCATGATCTGATTGTGGCAGTCGAAGTCACGGGCCTTCAGATAGAACTCAGCGCAGTCGATCATGGCCTTGGCGGGGGTCAGGCCCACGATCTCGCTGTCCACGATATAGGTGCCGTAGCGCTCGGCCAGGGAGCGGATCATCTCATAGACCACATACAGAGGGGTGTCCTCATAGTTGACCATGTTCATGGAGACCTGAGCGATGCCCCGGTCCTCCAGCATGAAGCCCATGGCCTTGCAGCTGCGGAAGCCGCCGGAGGAGCCGCGGATGACCTTGGCGATCTTCTTGGCGATCTCCACGTCGGAGGTGGCCAGGTTCACGTTGAAGGCCACCAGGGGCATGCGGGCGCCGATGGCGGTGATGCCGGCGGTGGGATGGATCTTCCGCTCGCCGAAGTCGGGGGCCCACTCGGGCTGGAGCAGCTTCTCGGGCATGCCCTCGAACTGCCCCTTGCGGCAGGTGGCCAGATTGCGGCGCTCGGGACGGGTGGCGGAGTCCTCATACAGGAAGCTGGGGATCTTCAGCTCGTCCCAGATCCGCTGGCCCAGGCGCTTGGACATCTCCACGCACTCCTCCACGGTGACGCCCATGGTGGGGACGAAGGGGATGACGTCGGTGGCGCCCATGCGGGAGTGCTCGCCCACATGCTTGGTCATGTCGATGACCTCGGAAGCCTTCTTGGTCAGCTGGAAGGCGACCTCCTCGATGGCCTCGGGGGAGCCGATCATGGTGAACACACAGCGGTTGTGGTTGCCGTCGGTCTGGGCGTCGAACAGGGTGCAGCCGGGCACGCTGTTGGCCACTTCCACCAGGGCGTTATAGGCGGCCTCGTCCTTCTCCTTGCTGCAGCTGAAATTGGGGATGCATTCCACAAGCTTGGACATAAGAAATTCCTCCTTAAAATATCGGTATCAAAAATGTTTTGAGATGTAGCGGTTGAAAGGATCAGCCCACCAGATTAGAGGCGGCGGGGACAAAGAACTTGATGAAAGCGATGGTCTGGGGCTGATAGATGAGGTCCACCAGGAAGGCACCCACGATGGGGACCACCATGAAGGCCCGGCTGGACATGCCGTACCGCTCAGTGACGGCGGTCATGTTGACAATGGCGGTGGGGGTGGCGCCCAGGCCGTGGCCGCACAGGCCGGAGCACATGACAGCGGCGTCATAGCTCTTGCCCAGGATGCGGAAGATCACGAAGTAGGACACCGTAACGATGAACACCACCTGGCAGATGACGATGAGAAGCACGCCGCCCATCAGGCTGGCCAGCTCCCACAGCTTCAGCGTCATCAGGGCCAGAGCCAGGTACAGGTTGAGCATCACGTCGCCGATGCCGTCCACCAGGGGGAAGGAGAACTTGTAGAAGTGGAAGGTGTCGTTGAGGTTGCGGACGATGACAGCCACGAACATGGCGCCCACGTAGTTGGGGAAGGACATCCCGATCAGCTTGCTGACCCATCCAGACACCATGGTGCCCAGGGCCATGCACACGATGATGACGACCACGTTCTTGATGACGTCCAGAGCGGAGAGAGGCTCCTTGCCGGCGGCATTGACGCTCTTGATATCATCGTAGTTGGCCTGATGCTCCTCGGGCTTCAGGTCATACTTGACGATGAGGCGGCGGCCCAGAGGTCCGCCCACAAGCACGCCGGAGATCAGGCCGAAGGTGGCGGCGGCGGCGCCCACGCCCATAGCGGCGGAGTAGCCCAGGCTCTCAAAGGTGGAGCCGTAAGAGCCGGCTGCTCCGTGGCCGCCGATCATGGAGATGGCGGAAGACAGCAGGGCGTAGGGGGCCTCCAGACCTACCGCGGTGCCCACTGCGATGCCGATGATGTTCTGGAAGATGGAGATCACACCGGCGCACAGCCAGTAGACGATCAGCAGGATGCCGCCCTTCTTCAGCAGGGAGAAGCTGGCGCCCAGACCCACGGTGGTGAAGAAAGCCAGCATGAAGGGGTCCTGGAAGGTGTTGGTGAAGTTGAAGGTAAAAGTACCAGTGGTGTGGCCGGCGAAGGTGATGAACATAAAGATGAAGCCGCCAATGACGGGAGCAGGGATACAGTACTTGGCCAGGAAGTTGACCTTGTTTTTGATCGCGTAACCGATCAGCAGAAGAATGGAAGCCATTGCCAGGGTCATGATTGCGTCGGTGTTGATGTTGAGGACGTTTTCCACAGTTTCAAATGACATAATGTTACCCTCCCATTGATTCTCTTTTTTCCTCGGACCGCTCTCCTTACGGACCGAAACACTGCCCCGGCTCGTCCGACCTCCTTTCGCCAAAGCAGAATTGGACATTACAAGTACCACTATAGTCACGAAGCATCTAAGAAACGTCTAATTTTAAAAAATAGGAGGAAACTCTGTTGAGACGGAAGCTCATTCCGCCATAAAATGCTTGTTTTTGCTGTACAGCTCAGAGGCACGGTACCGCTGTTGGGTGGCGATGCCGTTGCGCAGGCTCTGGGAGAGCTGCTCCGCCTCGAATACGCTGGGGACGCTGGAAAGCAGGCGGACCCCCTGCCGGGCGTAGCTCTCCGGGGAGTAGGTGAGCAGAGGGGCGAGGGGGGAGCCCGTCCGCTGCTCCAGGTCCAGCCGGCTGCGGATGTGCATGGAGACAAAGTGGAGGATGACCCCCTCCAGAGGGGAATTCAGCCGCTGCTGGCAGGACTGGGCATCGGCCAAGCTGACCGCCGCCCGCTCGTAGTCCCCCTCCATGGCCTGATAATAGGCGGTGTAGGCTGCGGCGGCTGTCCGGCCCCACAGCTCGCCGGAAACTTTCGCGTTGTCATACCCATGCTGAAACAGCTCACGGGCCCTGGGATGGTCCTCCAGGGCAAAAGCGGCCCGCCCGTAATGGACATAGACCCAGACGCCGCCGGGCCAGGGCAGGTCTCCCAGCAGGGAGAGGGCCCGCTTATAGTAGGAGCAGGCGTCGGCGTACTCCAGCCGCTGGCGGCAGACCCGGCCGTAGTCACAGTAGACGGCCGCCAGCTGGAGCCGGACCGCGGTGGAGCGGGTCTGTCCCCGCAGAGCGTCCATGGCCTCCAGCAGATAGTAGCGGCTCTTGTCATAGGCGCCCTGGAGACAGAACAGGCCGCCCCGAAGCCGCTGGAACTGGGCCTGCTGGACCGGGTCCCGGGTGCGCTCCAGCAGGCGCATGCCGGTGGCGGTGTAGCGCTCCACCTGTTCAGTGGCCTGGCGGTAGAGGGCGGAGGAGGCCAGCAGGTAGCAGGCCCGGATGAGCACCCCCGTGTCGGGGTGGATGCTGCCGCCGCTGAGGGCGCCCAGGATATCGCTGCCCCGGGCGCTGTCCCCCTGGAACAGGGCGATGCGCCCCTGGATCAGAGCGGTGGCCAGCTCCAGACGGCCCAGGACTGCGGGGTCCGCCCCCTCACGGCGCAGGGCGGACAGCTCCCGCAGGAACTGCTGGGTCTGCTCCTCCAGCTCCTCTGGGGAGCGGGGGGCGGGGGCGTCTCCCCCCAGGGGGGAGAAGGGCTCGAAGGCCCGGGAGCTGTCCAGATCACAGGCCCGGATGCGGTACTCCAGAGCACGCAGGCGGCTGCCGGCCAGCTGAAAGTGGCGGGCGATCTGGCGGCAGGCGCCCCCCTCCTGGGGCTGCTCCCCCTGGGAGAGCAGCTCGGCGGCCTGGAGGTGGAGGGGCTGACGCTGGGAGTAGGAGAGCCGGTCGTAGACCAGCTCCCGGATGCGCTGGTGGGCAAAGCGGTAGGTGGGGTCCCCCTCGGTGTGGTGCTCCAGGATGATGCCCCGGCCCCGCAGCTCGTCCAGACCGGCGGTGAGCAGGCGGTCATTCTGGTCCATCAGCTCCAGCAGCAGGCGGCTGGGCACCTCCTCGGAGAAGAGAGAGATGAGCTCGGCCACCTGGAGGGCCGCTCCGGACAGGCCGGAGAGCCGGTCCATCAGGATATCCCCCAGGGTCTGGAGGGTGGCCTCCACATTGCCGCTGCGGCGGTAGGCCTGGGTCAGCTCGGTGAGCAGATAGAGGTTGCCTCCGGTCTCCCGGTGAAACTGGGGAGCCATGCGCCGGGCGGCCTCACCGCCCAGCTCCCTGCGGAGCAGCTCCTCTGTCTGTTCCGGGGTGAGAGGGGGCAGGCGATGGCGGCGGAGCAGGCCGTCCGCCTCCAGCGACTCCAGCCGGGCCAGGGCAGAGGGGGAGAGGTCGTCCCGGGCGGTGAGGATGGTCATCAGCCCCCTGCCCTCCAGGCGGCGGAGCAGGGCGTCCCCCAGACGCAGGCTCTCCTCGTCAGCCCATTGCAGGTCCTCCAGCACCAGGAGCACCTTTTTCCGGCGGGTGACAGCGGAGAAGAGGAGCAGGAGGCTGTCCTCCAGCCCTTGGTCCCACTGGCGCAGCGCCCGGGCGGAGACTCCGCCCGGCCAGGCGTTCTCAGAGCGGAAGAGAGGGAACGCCTGGCCTAATCGGACCTGGACCGGGACCGGGAGGGAGAGCTGCTCCTCCTGGATGAACTCCCGCAGGGACAGCAGGATGCGGTCCCAGGGGGCCAGAGGGAGGCCCTCCTCCGACTGGAGGCAGCCGCACCGCAGCACCAGCAGGGCGGACAGATCGGACCAGCGGAGGAAGTGGCTGATGAGCTCGCTCTTGCCGGAGCCAACCTCCCCGATGAACAGCTGGGAGCAGCGGCGCACCGCCCCCTCGGCGAAGGAGCCCGCCGCCGCCCGCAGGGCGGCATAGAGGGTCTCCCGTCCCACGGGGACCTGGGGCGCCTCTGCCTCCCCGGGGGCCTGGGTGGTGTCGTTCCACTGGTTCATGATCTCGTAATAGAGCATGGTGGTGCTCTCCAGGGGGTCCACACCCAGCTCCTCGGAGAGCTGCTCCTTCAGCCGCTGGTACACCTGGGCGGCCCGGGAGTACTTCCGGGCCGCCCGCAGGCGCTCCATGAGGAAGGCGGCCATGGACTCGTCAAAGGGGTCCTCCCGCAGATACTCGGTGGCCAAGCGGGCAGCCTCCTCCGGGTCGCCGGCCTCCAGGGCGGCCTGGGCCTGCTGGGCCAGCCGGCCCAGATACTGCTCGTGGAGCTTCTCCCGGGTGCGGTCCAGCCACTCGTCGAAGGAGAAGGCGTGCTTGACGGCGAAGCCCTGGAGGAAGGGGCCTCGGTAGGCGGAGAAATCCCCCTGCTGGGTGAAGCGGTCGTAGTCGCAGTCCACCTCCCAGGCGCTGTTCACCACCACCAGGGACTTCTGGGGGGAGAGGAGAAAGTCGCCCCCCAGGGTCTTTTTCAGCGTATATAAGGTGTTGCGGAGATTTTTCAGGCCGGTGGCCTCGTCGCAGCTCTCCCACAGCAGAGAGATGAGCTCCTGCCGGGTGGCGCTGCGGCGCACCAGCATGTAGTACAGCAGGGCGTCCGCCCGCTTGAAGGGAAAGGAGACCGGGACCCCGTCCAGCGTGACGCTGGGGGTCTGGAGCATGGTCACATTGAGCATCAGAAAGCCCCCCTCTTTGGTCTGGGTCCAGTATATCGGATTTGGGGCCGGGTGTGCAACTGTTCCCGGGCAAAAATTTGCCGGGGGCGCGTTTTTGCCTTGCCAGGGGGAGGGGAAAACACTATAATAATATAAAAAGGTAAAAGAGGGGGGTGTCCCCGTGGCCCAGGACAGAGAGAGGAGAGAGACATGAAGCTGGATAAATGGATCGAATCCGTCCCCAATTTCAGCGAGGGGCGGGACCTGAAGAAGGTGGAGCGCATCGTGGACTCCTTCCGGGCCAAGCCGGGAGTGAAGCTGCTGGACTACTCCACAGACCCGGACCACAACCGCTGCGTGGTGACGGTGCTGGGCCAGCCGGAGCCCCTGAAGCGGGCCATGGTGGAGGCCATCGGCACGGCGGTGGAGCTGATCGATATGACCCGGCACGAGGGGCAGCACCCCCGCATCGGCTGCGTGGACGTGATCCCCTTCATCCCGGTGCGGGACTGCACCATTCAGGAGGCGGACCAGCTGGCCCGGGAGATAGCACAGGAAGCCGCTCTGCTCTACGGACAGCCCTTCTACCTCTATGAGAAGTCTGCCACTGCCCCCCACCGGGTGGACCTGGCCAACATCCGCAAGGGACAGTTCGAGGGGCTGGCGGAGAAGATGAAGGACCCCCTGTGGAAGCCGGACTTCGGGCCGGATACCATCCACCCCACTGGCGGGGCCACCGCCATCGGGGCCCGGATGCCTCTGATCTGCTTCAACATCAACCTGGACACCCCCAATGTGGAGATCGCCCGGCAGATCGCCCGCCGGGTGCGGAACATCGGCGGCGGCCTGCACTATGTGAAGGCCATGGGCATCGCCCTGGAGGAGCGGAACCTGGCTCAGGTGACCATGAACCTGACCGACTACACCAAAAGTTCCATTTACAGTGTCTTTGAGATGGTGAAGATGGAGGCCCGGCGCTATGGCGTCCGGGTGGTGGGCAGCGAGGTGGTGGGCATTGTCCCCATGAAGGCCCTGCTGGACTGCGCGGAGTACTACCTCCAGATCGAGGACTTCTCCTCCGAGCAGGTGCTGGAGCTGCATATCGAATAGACGGACAAGCAAAAGGAGCGGCCCCTCTGGAACAGAGGGGCCGCTCTCCCTTTTTCGACAGTTTCAGGAGATCTGGATGCTGACGCCGTTGACCTCCACGCCCTCGTTGGCCCGGATGAGGATGTACCGGGTGCCCTCAATCATGCGGGTCTCCACCAGGTCGCTGCGCTCCGGGTTGACGTGGATGGTGACGTCGGGAGTGCGGACCTCCAGCTGCTTGGGGTCCACCAGATTGCGGGGGCTCAGGCCGGCCTCCGGGCCGAAGGCCTGGTCATACTGGGCCTCAAAGGCATCCACATGGGGGGCGGCCACGCCGCAGGAGGACAGGACGGACCGCACCTCCCCCTTGGAGAGCAGGAGGGGCTGCTCCTCCTTGCTGGCCTTGTGCTCTTCGATCATGTCCCGCAGCTGGCTGTGGACGGCCTGGACCACATGATAGCTGCAATCCTCCGCCAGCGTCTCCCCCAGGAGGGACTCAAAGGTCTCCTTCTGGACGGCGGCAGGCATGGGAGGAGGGGTGCGGAACAGGGCGTCAATGAGCTCCGGGTGGTTCTCCCCGATGTCCCGGGAGTAGTAGAGGGCATTATAGAGGTTGGTGGTGCGCTCGTCAAAGGCGGGGAAGAGGAAGCCTGCCTCCGGCGGAGAGACGACCCAGTCCGCCTTCAGGTCGTGGAAGGCATTTTCATAGACAAAGTAGCTCAGGGCGGGCTTGGTCAGCTTCACCGGGCAGATGGAGCACAGGATGTAGGAGAACACCTGGTCGGAGGCGTCGTCCATCCGCTCCCCGTCTTTGGCCCGGTAGGGGACGTCGTAGGTGTCGTGAGCCAGGAGGATGAGATAGTTCCCCTCCAGGGTGAGGGAGGAGATGACCCGCTGGAACAGGGCCTGCACGGCCTCTTCGTCCGCCAGGGAGGAGCCCCGCAGGGCCATGAGGAGCCGGTGCTCCTCACTGTCCACCACCTGCTGGGTGGAGAAGGTGATGTCCGCCAGGTTTTTGCCCAGGGTGCCGGACAGGGTGCGCCGGAGGATGGCCAGCAGCTTTTCCGACTCCTCCTGGGACATCAGCCCCAGGGACTGGTCGAACTGGGAGACGATCTCCCGATTTTCATTGACATAACATCCGCGGATGTGGGAGATGCCGCTCCTGTCCGGCCGAAACCGGCGGCGGATCTCGGAAATTTCCTTTTCGTTCATAGAGACTCCTCTTCTGTACAGATTTCAGGCCGGTGCTCACCGCTGCCGGGCCAGCTCCTTGTGGACGGCCTGGGTGAGGATATCCTGCCCCTCAGGGGAGCGCAGGGCCTCCTGTACCGCGGCGCGGATCATATCCTGAAACGCCTTGCTGTGGAGGAAGGCGTCAAACACCGTGCCCTGGTCCTGGCCGGCGGGGCCGCTCTGGGGGACGGGCCGGGCGGCGCGGCGGGGCGGGGGAGCGGGCTCCTCCTCATCCTGGAAACCGCCGTCCATCCAGGTCTCCTGACGGGTGCGGTCGTTGCTCTCCCCCCGGAGATAGAAGAGGGAGACCCCGAAAAAGGCGGCCATCTTCTCCTGCTGCTCCCGGGTGGGGGTCTGGCGGCCGGTCTCGAACTTTTCCGCCGCATTTTTGGGAAAGCCCAGGGCCTGGGAGAGGGCGGGGCGGCTGAGACCCCGTTCGGTGCGCAGGGCTTCGATGCGCTGTGCCAATGTGATCATAGAAAAGACCTCCTCAGTGGAATGGCTCTATTATACAACAAGAGGGACAGGGGGAAAAGAGGAAAAGAAGGGGGCGGTCATTTGACCCACTCCCGGGCGAACTGGACTGCGGCGTCCACCAGGGGGGAGGCCGCGTCCCGGCGCCAGGCCACCCCCACCTCCTTGACGATCCGCTCCTCCAGCTTGATCTCCCGGACGCCGGAGAGGGTATGGGAGTGGAAGTCCTCCGAGGGCAGAAAGGCCACCCCAAGCCCGCCCTGGACCATGTAAAGGGTGGTGGTGGGGCTGCTGGAGCGGCAGACGATGTCCGGCTCAAAGCCCGCCCGGCGGCAGGCGGTGAGGCACAGCTCCGCGGCCACCTGGCCGGTCTGGTGGAAAATGAAGTGCTCCCCCCTCAGCTCCCGCAGGCTGACCTCCTCACGACCGGCCAGGGGGTGGACACGGGGGACTGCCAGGGAGTAGTGATCCTCCCCCAGCTTGACGAACTCCAGGCTGGAGGCCAGCTGGGACAGGGGGCGGTTGAGAAAGGCCAGATCCACCTTCCGGTCCAGCAGCAGGTCCAGCAGCCGGTGGGTCCCCTCCTGGACGATGTTCACCGAGATGTCGGGGTAACTGCCACAGAAGGCGGAGAGCATGCCGCCGAAGTTGATGCACTGGAGGCTGGTGATGATGCCCAGGTTGAGGGAGCCCTTGCGCAGCCCGGCATAGAAGGACATCTCCGCCTGGAGGGCCTGGGCGCGCTGAAGGATCTCCCTGGCCCGGAGAACAAAATCCTTGCCCGCCTCCGTCAGGGTGGCACCCCTGGGATTGCGGGCGAAGAGGGCCACCCCCAGTTCCTTCTCCAGCTTGGCGATCTGCTGGGACAGGGCGGGCTGTCCCACGTGGCAGGCCTGGGCCGCCAGGGAAAAATTCCCCGAATCGGCCACGGCCAGCACATAGCGAAGCGTGTAAAGTTCCATATGGTTTCATGCCTCCAATCAATGGGATGGCCGCCAGTCCCCGCGGCGGGCGGAGCGGGCGGCAAAAGCGTTTTTTCAGACCAACAAAATAGAGAGCATCTGTTTTGTGCAAAATGTCAAATCAAAAGGAAAAGCGGGGGCTCGTTCCAGAGTGGAGAAGGGCTGCCAAAGCTCAGTATCCGCTATTTTCCCGGATTTGTCAAGAAAGTTTGGGGCTGCGATATCATTTTTAATGATACCAGCTGTCACAAACAAGAATTGGACTTTTTTCGCCGGTGGAGGTAGTCTATGGGCGAAGAAGGAAACAGGCCCCCGGCAAAAGGCTGGGAGCCAGGGAGAACAAAAACTGATGTAGAAAGGATTGAACGATGGTGAACCACAACTACTTCACCCAACGGGATGTGGAACGGCTGGAAGAGCAGGCCGTCCAGATCCGACAGGACATCATCTCCATGATCCACGCCGCCAAGGCTGGACACCCCGGCGGCTCTCTCTCCGCGGTGGAGATGGTGACTGCCCTGTACTTCCACGTGCTGAATATCGATCCCCAGAACCCCCGCTGGGCTGACCGGGACCGCTTCATCCTCTCCAAAGGCCACTCCTGCCCGGTGCTCTATGCGGCACTGGCCCGCCGGGGCTACTTCGACCCCAAGGAGCTGAACACCCTGCGTCAGTACCACTCCATCCTCCAGGGCCATCCGGACATGAACAAGACCCCCGGCGTGGACATGACCGCCGGCTCCCTGGGCAACGGCCTGTCCGTGGGCGTGGGCATGGCCCTGTCCGGCAAGCTGCATCACCAGGACTACATGACCTACGTCATGCTGGGTGACGGTGAGATCCAGGAGGGCATGGTCTGGGAGGCCGCCATGGCAGCCAGCCATCACGACCTGAAGAACCTGGTGGCCATCGTGGACTGCAACGGCGTCCAGATCAACGGCTGGGTCAATGACATCATGACGGTGGAGCCCCTGGCTGACAAGTGGCGCGCTTTCGGCTGGAAGGTGGTAGAGGTCAACGGCCACAACATGAAGGACGTGCTCACCGCCCTGCACACCGCCAAGACCATGCGCCACCCCACTGCCATCCTGATGCGCACTGTCAAGGGCAAGGGCGTCTCCTTCATGGAGGACGACTCCGTCTGGCACGGCTCCGCGCCTGACGACGAGCAGATGGTCAAAGCAATTGCGGAAATCAAGGAAGGGGGCGTTGTGTAATGGCAAAGACTCTTGCCACCCGTATGGCCTTTGGACAGGAGATCATTGAGATCGCCAAGACCAACGAGAATTTTGTGGTTTGTAACGCCGACACCAAGACCTGCGGTCTGGAGAAGTTCGGCAAGTATTTCCCCGAGCGGGAGTTCTCCTTCGGCATTGCCGAGCAGAACCTGGTGGCCGCCTCCGCCGGCATGGCCGCCTGCGGCAACAAGGTGTTCCTGGCCACCTTCGCGGTGTTCGCCTCCATGCGGGCCTGCGAGCAGGTGCGTACCTTCGTCTGCTACCCCAACCTGAACGTCACCGTCATCGGCACCCACGCCGGCCTCCAGGTGGGCGGCGACGGCGCCACCCACGCCGCCATTGAGGACGTGTCCATCATGCGCTCCTTCCCCAATATGACCGTGGTGCAGCCCGCCGACGCCGTGGCGGCCCGGGCCCTGGCCCATGCGGCGGTGGATTTCACCGGCCCCCTGTACGTCCGTCTGCACCGCAACCCGGTTGCCGACCTGTATGACCCCGCCACCTACAAGTTCGAGTGGGGCAAGGCCAACACCGTGGTGGACAACGGCAGCGACATGACTATGATCGTCTCCGGCATCCTGCTGAAGAAGGCGCTGGACGCGGCCGCCATCCTGAAGGAGCAGGGGATCGGCGTCCGGGTGCTGGACATGGCCACCATCAAGCCTCTGGACAAGGAGGCCGTGCTGAAGGCGGCCGGCGAGACCGGGGCCATCATGACCATCGAGGACCACTCCATCTTCGGCGGACTGGGCTCCGCCGTGGCTGAGGTGGTGGTGGGCAACTGCCCCGTACCCATGGAGATCGTGGGCATCCAGGACCGCTTTGGTGAGTCCGGCGACCCGGAGCTGATCTACAAGGACCACGGCATGGACGTGGACTCCATCGTGGCCAAGGCCAAGGCTCTGGTGGCCCGGAAGGGTTAAAAGAGACAGGCACTTCGGACAGGGCGCTGTCCCTGCCCGAAGTGCAGAAAAATGTGAGAAAGGATGAACCCAACTATGGCAGCACCTCATGTGTGTATTCTTCAGACCAGCTTCGCCAAGCGGGAGGACACCGTCGCCTTCCTGAAGGAGAAGGTCCCCGGCGTGCGGGTGGAATTCATCACCGACAGCACCCTGCTCACTGATGTCCGGGCCAATGGCGGCCCCAGCCAGGCGGTCATCGACCGGATGACCCTGTACGCCAAGGCGGCGGAGATCTCCGGTGCGGACCTGATCGTCAACTCCTGCTCCACTGTGGGCGAGGTGGCGGACATCTACGCCAAAGAGGTCAACGTCCCCGTGATGAAGATCGACCTGCCCATGGCCCAGGAGGCCGTTCGGCTGGGCACCAAGATCGCCCTGATCGCCACCCTGGAGACCACCCTGGGCCCCAGCCAGCGGCTGATCGAGAAGGTGGGCGCGGAGCAGGGCAAGAAGATGGAGTGCACCCAGTACCTCCAGAACCCTGCCTGGGACGCTCTCCAGGCCGGCCACCCCGAGGAGCACAACCGCATCCTGATGGAGAGCATCCGGGAGCTGGACAAAATGGGCTATGACGCCATCGTGATGGCCCAGGTGTCCATGCGCGCCCTGCTGCCCGACCTGAAGGACGTGAAGACCCCCCTGCTGTGCAGCTTCTTCTCCGGCTACGGTGCCATCGCCGACAAGCTCAACGAGATCGCGGCGCAGAAGCAGTAAATCCCCCCTGAAATTCGGAAGACCGAGACAATCAAAAAACGGAGGAATCGAACTATGAGCAAGAAACTGGTATCTGACCTGTTGGTGGACTACCTGGAGCGCCGGGGCGTCACCAAGCTGTTCGGACTGTGCGGCCACACCGTCATCGGCATGCTGGACGCCCTTTCCCGCAGCAAGAAGATCGAGTACATCGGCACCCGGCATGAGGCCATTGCCTCCACCGCGGCTGACGGCTACGCCCGCATCACCCACAAGGCCTCCGTGGTCATGTGCCACCTGGGCCCCGGCCTGACCAACGTCATCACCGGCGTGGCCAACGCCTCCCTGGACTCCATCCCCATGGTGGTCATCGTGGGCGATGTGCCCAGCTATTACTTCGGCCGTCACCCCCATCAGGAGGTCCAGATGCATGAGGACGGCGACCAGTACAGCATGCTCAAGCCCGTGTGCAAGCG
>NZ_JANGBZ010000070.1:0-13679 GCF_024462915.1 Clostridium sp. DFI.5.61 | reverse complement strand
CCCCCCCCCCCCCCCCCCCCCCCCCCCCCCCCCCCCCCCCCCCCCCCCCCCCGCTGGTCTTACCGGTACCGGGACAGGTCCAGCTGTTCCACCTCCGGCCCCTGCTGGAAATAATCCTGGTCCATATACAGTCCGAACATCCCGATCAGCGCCTCCAGGCACGGGGTCTCCACCCCCAGCTTCCGGCCCAGGCGCACATAGGGCACCAGGCCATAGGGCAGGTCCTCCGTAAGATACCGGTGGTCCAGGGTCCTGGGGCCCTTGGTGACGGAATAGGCCGGCGTGTTATGCAGCACATTGTACAGGCTCTCCTGGGGCTCCGGCCAGAAGGAATTGAGCATCTCCAGCTCTGTGGGGGCGGACACGCCGCAGGCGCGGACCACCGCCACCCGCTCCCTGTCGATCTTCTCCATAAAGCGGGCCACCCTGGGGGTCACTCCTGTCCCGAAGAGCAGGAAGTCCTCCCCGTTCTCCATCCGGGTGATGTTGAACAGGGCCAGCGGCCCGTGGGAGATGGGGTTGGAGTTGTTCAGCGAGGTCTCCAGCACATTGGCCGCAGGGCACAGCTGAGGGAATACAGGGGCGAGCCGCTCCAGCACCCCGGCGGTATCCTCCGGCCTGACGCATGCCAGTCCCATGCTCTTTTTGACGGTCTTCAGATAGACCGCGTCCGGCGCGGGGGAGCTGCACAGGATCAGCTGTCCCCCCGTCTCCCCGATGGGGCAGCCCTTCCGCTCCGCCTCCGCTCCCAGCTCCATATCAAATTCCACCGCGCCCCAGCAGCAGTTGGTCACCAGGATGATCTGCCCCGGCCGCAGCACGCCCCTCAGCCCCGCCGCCAGCGGGCGGTGTCCCGCCGCCACCGTGCACACCAGGATCACATCGCTGTCCCCGCAGTCCTCCAGCTGTGTGGTCACCGGGACAGGGAAGCGCCCCTCCACCACGCCGGTGGCGGAGATCCCCCGGGCCTGGATGGGCGCCAGCCGCTCCTGGCTCCGGTCATAGAGAAGGACCTGATGCCCCCCGTGGGACAAAAATGCGCTGTACGCCTTTCCGGTATTTCCCGCTCCCAAAATCGCAAACTTCATATTCTGCTTCCCCTACCTTTGAAAGTTTGTTCTATTAGAGCATAAAGCGGGGAATTTTTCAACTCCTCTCTTTCCGTGCATCTCCCCATCTTTGTGCGGAATATCCAAGATCTCACCCCCCGGGCCGCCTTATCCAGGCATATTCCCTCATGTTTTCCAGCCCCGGCCCCGGCTGAGAGCCTGACCACAAGCATGGGATGCAGAAGCATACAAAATTTATCCGCCGGTTTTAGACATTTTTTGCAGCTCCCCGGGCCGCTCTGGGGGAAAAACCTATGGCTTCCTCAATGTCACAACCAATTGCTTGTTGATTTTTTCATTTTTCTGTTAGACTTAGTTTTTATGTCCCGTTATAATTGGCATTGTGTTAGGGCAGGAAGGCCAAAATCTGCCCTAGTGGGGCCCACCAAGCCGTTGGCGCCGGTTTTCCGGCAGGAGAGAAGCTGCCTGTGCCAGATCCACGTTCCGGTACAGGCCATCAAAAAAGTGAAAATTGGGGAGGTCTTGAGGTTTTATGGGAGAGAAGAAAAAGGTCAGCGTGCTGGAGCGATTCCTGCACCGTGTGGAGGTCATGGGAAATAAAATTCCAAATCCCATGTTGCTCTTCATCTACTTATGTATTGCTGTTATCGCAATCTCCGCAGTCTGTTCCATTTTTCATGTCAGCGCAGTCAACCCAGTCACAGGTGAACTGGTAGAAGTAGTCAATCTGTTCAGCAAGGATGGATTTGTCCGTATGCTGACTACTTTTGTGACCAACTTCACCGGCACCTCCGCTCTGGGTCTGACCCTGACCTGTATGCTGGGTGTGGGCGTGGCTGAGGCCTCAGGGCTCTTCCACGTCGCATTAAGAGGATTGGCAAAAGCCAAAGGCTCCGACCTAAAGGTCATCGCGATCTTCTGTTTTGTGTGTGTGATGGCAGATTGTACCGGCGGTGCGGGCTTCGTTGTTATGCCTCCTTTGGGTGCCCTGATCTGGGCGGCCATGGGCCGCAACCCCATGGCCGGCATGTTGGCAGCTTATGCCTCTGTGTCCGGCGCGTTCGCCTCCAACCTGATGATCACATCTATGGATGTGGTCAACATGGGATACACAGAAGCGGCAGCAAAGCTTTTGATCCCCGACATTTCCCTGAGTCCCTCCATGAACTGGTATTTCTCCGCGGTCTCCGTGGTATTCCTTACTTTCTTCTCCACCTTGATCACTGTCAAGGTCGTGGAGCCCCGCATGGGCCGCTATACTGGAGATTATGTAGAGCAGGCGGATGATCCCACTCCTCTGGACAACAAAGGGCTGAAGGCAGCTTTGATCGCCTTCCTGGCCTATATCGCCCTGATCGTGGTCCTGTGCGTCACCGGTGTGTTGGCGGACGAGACCGGCTCTCTGCTCAACTCCAAGGCGCCTCTGATGAGCGGAATGACCGTGCTCATCGCCCTGATGTTCGCCATCCCTGGCATCGCCTTCGGCTACGCCTCCGGCCGCTTCAAAAAGTTTGATGACGTAGCCGCAGCCATGACCTCTGCCATGGCGGGAATGGCCGGATACATTGCTCTGTTCTATTTCATCGCCCAGTTCCTGAAATATTTTGACTGGTCCAACCTCGGCTTGATCCTGGCCATCAAGGGCGCCGGTGCCCTGGAGGCCTCCGGGCTGCCCATCTGGCTGATCCTGGTCATCTTTGTCATCATGTGCGGTGCCCTGAACCTATTCATCGGCTCCGCCTCCACCAAGTGGTCCATCCTGGCCAGCGTGTTCGTGCCCATGTTCATGCTGATGGGCTACTCCCCCGCCCTGATCCAGATGGCCTACCGCATCGGCGACGCCTTCACCAACCCCATCTGCCCCACCTTCGCCTACTTCGGCATGCTGCTGGCCCTGGCTCAGAAGTATGACAAGAAGGCCGGCTTCGGCACCCTGATGTCCAACATGATGCCTTATGTCATCGCGTTCTTCCTGTTCATGGTAGTGGAACTGCTGGTCTGGTTCTTCTTCGGCCTGCCGCTGGGCCCCAACAGCTCCGTATTTTTCTCCATGTAATATTTTTGTTTCGTTTACTGTCCAATTTTAATCTTATCAGGAGGTCATCTATGAATGTTTTAGACGAAAAGCGCTCCAGCCCGGAGCTGCGCGGCTATGTCAAGGAGCGCATCCGGAAGATGCAGGACGTCATGGCCCGCAAAGGGGTGGATGTCACCATCCTCATGCGCCCCGAGAACGTGTTCTACTTCAGCAACTTCAACCCCATCCTCATCAGCCACGTCCCCTACTTCATCCTCACCCGGGATGACGCCTTTCTGCTGGTCCACTGCATCCGCCACGACCACGCCGTCAATGAGGGCGCGGTGGACAAGGTCCTGTGCTACGGCAAGTGGGGCGCCACCCAGGCCGTGGCCATGGACGCCATGGACGCCATGCGGGAGCTTCTGGGCGGCGGCCCCCTCACCGTGGGCGTGGAGGGCGACTACGCCAGCATGAACTTCCTGGACCGCCTGAAGACGAAGCTCCAGGTCAAGGGCTATGTGGATATCGCCCAGGACGCTGTGGACCTGCGGCTCATCAAGGACCCCCACGAGATCAAGATGTGCCGCATCTCCGGCGAGCTGGTGGACCTGGGTGTCACCCGGGCCATCGAGGCCCTGGAGGGCGGCGCCAGCGAGGCTCAGGCCGCCACCGAGGGACAGTACGCCATGCGCAACCGCTGGCATGAGAAGTATCAGCAGTACGAGGTGTCCGGCTTCTCCAACTCGGAGACCGCCGACATCGACACCTTCGTGGTCTGGTGCATGTCCAACGAGCGGCTCAACTACGGCTGTGACTGCCCCACCGGCTACGTCCCCATGCCCGGCGACCTGACCATGCCCATGAGCTGGGCGCGGATCGCGGGCTACAACGTGGAGAACGAGCGCACCGTCATCGTGGGCCATGTGAATGAGGAGCGCACCCGGGCCTACGACGCCATGCTCCGGGCCCGGGACAACATCTTCCGCATGCTCCGCCCCGGCGCCATCTTCGAGGACCTGTACTTCGCCGCCATGAAGGAGTACGAGGACGCCGGCTTCGGCAGCATCCTCCCCGGCCGCTGCGGCCATGGGATGGGCCTGTCCACCCACGAGTTCCCCTCCGTCACCAAGGGCAACAAGGCCCCCCTGGCTCCCGGCATGATCCTCACGGTGGAGCCCGGCCTGATGAGCGCAGAGCTGGGCGCGGTGCGCAACAGCGACACAGTGCTCATCACCGAGGACGGGTTCGAGTTTTTGACCAACTCCCCCCGGGACAAGATCATCATCAAAAAAGGCTGAACCTGACCGGCCCGCCTCTGCTGGAGGCGGGCCGGAGCTTGACGCAGGCGCACGAGAGCGCCATAAAAAAGGAGCTGTGATCTCATGACAAAAAAAGAACGCATCCAGGCCGCCATCCGCGGCGAGAAGCCGGACAAGATGCCCTACTCCTTCTGGACCCACATGCCGGGCACCGATCTGGACCCGGAGGCCATCTCCCAGAAGACCTATGAGTTCTACAAAAAATATGACTTCGACTTCGTCAAGACCATGAACAACGGCATGTACGCCATCGAGGACTTCGGCTGCACCGTGGACTACTCCGAGATCGTCAAGGGCGGCGTGGCCAAGGTGGTGAGCACCCCCATCTCCTGCGCCGCCGATTGGCGGAAGCTGACGGTCTGCCCCTGCACCCAGGGCAGCAACGCCCGGGAGCTGCGCCATCTGCAGCTGGTCCTGGAGAAGCTGAAGGGCGAGGAGGTCCCCGTCATCTTCACCGCCTTCACCCCCATCACCATCGCAGACAAGATCAGTGGCGGGAAGCTGATCTCCTACATCGAGGAGGGCCATGGCGACGATGTCAAGGCGGCGCTGGAGGTCATCACCGAGACCACCGCCCAGCTGGTGGCCGCGGCCATCGACATGGGGGCCGACGGGATCTTCCTGGCCTCCCAGATGAGCTCCTATGACAAGTGTACGGACCGCCAGTATCTGGAGTACGGCAAGCCCTACGACCTGCGGGTGCTGGAGGCCGCCGGGAAGGGCTGGATGAACACCATCCACTGCCACGGAGACCACATCATGTTCCACATCCTCAAGGATTACCCCGTCCAGGTCTTCAACTGGCACGCCTGGGAATCCCTGCCCGCCCTGGACGAGGCCTATGCCCTCACCGGCAAGTGCCTCATGGGCGGCCTGAGCCGGACCGACATCACCCAGCAGAACCGGGGCGCCATCCAGAACCAGATCTTCCAGTGCTTCAAGCTCCTGGGCGGACGGCATCAGATCCTCACCCCGGGCTGCGTCATCCGCTACCCCCTGGACGACGACATGCTCTCCTTTATCGGGACGACTCGAAATGAAATTGAGGCGGTATTTGACCAGCGCTGACGCCGCTGTAAATTTCCCGGGCCAGGCTGATGAATTCCCGGCCCGCCCGGGTGAGCAGCTTACTCTTCAGGCGGCAGACTGAGATCTGGAACCGGCCGATCCCGCTGGTATCCAGCAGGAAAATAGAGAGCCTGTCCAGCCCCTCCTGGCTGAACAGGGGGGTGCTCCCGTGGCCGGAGAGCCGCTGGTCGGGTGACAGGAAGGTCAGAGGCAGCACACAGGCCCCCATCCCCTCCATGCACAGGGATGCCTCCGTGATCAGATTCTGGGTGGAGACCACCACCTCCGGCTCTATCCCGGCGTTCCGGCACAGGGTCTGAAAGACCCGGCCGTTCATGGTCTCCGGATGCTGCACCACAAAGGGCAGCTCCGCAAAGCGGTCCATGGACAGGGCGCCCTCCCCCAGCTTCCGGTCCAGATGGTGCTCCTTCATCAGCCGGTCAGGGACCAGCACCACGAACTTTTCCTCAAACAGCGGCGTCACCGCCAGCTCCTCCGTGTTTTCGGGCTGATAGCCGATGCACAGGTCGGCTGTGCCATCGTACAGCGCATCCGCGATGTTCCCGCTGACGGTCCCCTCCACCAGATGGAGCCGGATCTGGGGGAAGAGCTGATGAAAGGCGGACAGCAGGGGCGGCAGCATGATGGTCCCCCGGGTCACCGGGATGCCCACGGTCAGCTCGCCCTGCCGGAAGTTCTTGATGTCCTGGACCTCCCGGGCGTAGTCGTCCACCGAGCTCAGGATCTCCCGGGCATGCTTCTGCAGGGCCCGTCCCGCATCGGTCAGGGTCATGGGGATGCCCCGGTCAAACAGCCTGACCCCGTAATATTCCTCCAGCTTGGAGATGTGGCTGCTCAGGGCCTGCTGCGAGATGAACAGGCGCTTGGCTGCCCGGGTGAAGTTCAGCTCCTCCGCCGCCGCCGCGAAGCATTTCAGACTGGTCAGACTGAACATGGCCGTCTCCTCCAATCAAACAGTTGTCTATCTCTTGCTTATTTTATTCGATTTGCTTGTGCTTTACAAGTGTTCATTTTCAGATACCACCCCAGATAGGAGAGCGATACAGCATGGATCAAGCACTTTATCAGAATCACCTCGGCATCCTTCGGGAGGAATTGCTGGTGGCCCTGGGCTGCACCGAGCCCATCGCCATCGCCTATGCCGGCGCCAAGGCGCGGCAGCTGCTGGGCGTAATGCCAGAGCACTGCCGGGTCCGGTGCAGCGGCAACATCATCAAAAACGTGAAGGGCGTCATCGTTCCCAACTCCGGCGGTATGCGCGGCATCGACGTGGCGGCCACCCTGGGCATCGTGGGCGGAGACCCGGACCGGGAGCTGGCCGTGCTGGAGACCGTGACGCCGGCGGATATCCAGACCACCCAGGCACTGGTGAAGGAGGGCTTCTGCACCTGCGAGCTGGTGGAGGACGTGGACAACCTGTATATCGTGGTGGAGCTGGAGGGCGGCGGACACTCCGCTGAGATCGAGATCCAGGAGCACCACAACAACATCACCTACATGAAGAAGGACGGCACGGTCCTGCTGGACAGCCGCCCCGACCCCAGCTGCAAAAAACAGAGCGGCGGTCCGGACCGGATGCTCCTCAATGTGGCCAACATCCTGGAATTCGCGGACACGGTGAAAATGGAGGATGTGGAGGAGCTCATCGGCCGCCAGATCGACTATAACACCGCCATCTCTGACGAGGGTCTCAAGGGCAACTACGGTGTGGAGACCGGCCGCATCCTTATGGAGAACGCGGGGAATGCCAGCGGGCTGAACCGTGTCCGCCTCCAGGCCCGGGCCGCCGCCGCCGCAGGCAGCGACGCCCGGATGAGCGGATGCTCCCTGCCGGTAGTCATCAACAGCGGCAGCGGCAACCAGGGCATCACTGTGACCATGCCCATCGTCATCTATGGGCGGGCCTGGCAGGCGGACCGGGAGCTGATCCTCCGCGCCCTGGTGCTGGCCAATCTGATCAGCGTGCATCAGAAGAAGTACATCGGCAGCCTCAGCGCCTACTGCGGCGCCACCAGCGCCGCCACCGGGGCCGCCTGCGGCGTGGCCTATATGATGCTCCGCCAGAAGGGGGAGCAGGAGCGGATCTATCAGATCCTCTGCGACACCATCACCAACAGCATCGAGACCCTGGGCGGCATGGTGTGCGACGGGGCCAAAGCCAGCTGTGCGGCCAAGATCGGCCTGGCGGTGGAGAACGCCCTGATGGCCCTGGAGCTGAGCCTGGCAGGCAACGTCTTCCAGCCCGGCGAGGGCATGACCATGGAGGACCCGGAGGACACCATCGCGGCAGTGGGCCGCATGGGCCGGGTGGGTATGAAGAGCACCGACGTAGAGATCCTGAACATCATGCTGGGGAACTGAAGCTGTCCCCAGACGATACGCGGCCGGACGGGAGCATCCTGTCCGGCCGCGGTCTTATTCTCCCCGCTTTCTCCCCCCCCACCTTAGCGGGGACTCTTTCAACAGCCTGAGGCCGGGCGGCTTTCGCCGTCCGGCCCTTTTCTCTCACCGGTACGATTTCTCTTGCCGGTGCGCCGGAAAATACCTATAATAGAACACAAACAAGACCACTCTATTGCTGGAGGAAGCCTATGAAACAGATTTCCTGGTACCGCAGCATCCGCTTCCGCATCCCTGCTGTCATCGCTCTCGTCCTTCTGGTCCCCATCGTGGTCTTCTGGCACTATTCCATGGAGCTGACCCGAAAAAATATGCTGAGTCAAACATCAAATCTGATCTATACCAACCTCTACGGGGCCTCTCTCCTGATGGATGATGTGATGGAACAGGTCAGTGATTTCAGCCGGGAGATCAGTCAGGACCCCGGCTTTCTCTCTCTGATCTCCCAATACCAGCAGGCCGACGCCGGTTCTGACCAGCGCCAAAAAGCACGCAGCCAGCTCTCCCTGGCTCTGAGCCAGTATGTGGGCCAGCTGCGCACCCTGGATTCCATCTATCTCATGTTTCCCGAGACAGAGACAGTGGTCACCATGCTGCCCGGGCAGAAGGAGCTCTCCTTTTCCCACCACTATGCTCAACAGCTGTACCAGATGTACTACGATGTTTTTGAGTCCCCCATCGTCTGGCACCTGCTCCCCTCCGCCGGCGGAGGCAGCCGGATGCTCTCCCATATCCGGCCGGTCTCAGGTCCTGCCCAGCAGGAAAAGTGCATCCTGATCTGCAATCTGAAGGACTCCGCCTGGCAGACCGCTCTTTCCGCTCTGGAGCTGTACTCCGGTTCTGTCTGGATCAGCAATTATGCAGGACAGGTGCTCCTCTCCTATGGGAGCACGCTTTCCACGTCCCAGAACATTGGCCAAGACAGCCGCTTTTCCCAGGCTTTTGCGCAAAACCGCCAGTATGGGACTTACTCCTACCAGGAGGATGGCACCGACTATCTGATCTCCTACTATAACGCCGTAGAGAGCGGATGGAAATATCTCTCCTGTGTCCCGGAAGATATCGTCCTCTCCGGCTCCGGCGGCGCTCGGGCCTTCTCTCTCCTTGCCCTGCTGTGCGGTGCCCTGGGCATCTCTCTGGGCAGTCTGATCCTGTACCGGTATGTGGTGAGGCCCATTTCCGCCCTTATGAGCCATCTGAGCGATATGGAGCAGGGCACACTCGCCCAGGCTCCAGTCCCGGTCCAGCGGGATGAGATCAGCCTGCTCTTCCACCGGTACAACCAAATGATCCAACGGCTGCAAAAGCTCATCGACGAGATCTATGTCCAGCAGCTGCTCCGAAAGCAGGCTGAGCTTTCGTTTCTCCAGTCCCAGATGGACGAGCACTTCCTGTACAATACTCTGAACACCATTTACAGCCAGGCCAGCCATGAACACGCGGACACCTCTGCCCGGATGATCCTGACCTTGTCCCGATATTTCCGGATCAGTCTCTCTCAGGGCAGCGACAAGCTCCCTCTGGACCAGCTGGCCGACCTGCTCCGCAGCTATCTCCAGCTCCAGCAGATGCGCTTCGGCCGCTCGCTTGTCTTTCAGATCCAGCGTTTCCCGGAGATGGAGCAGTTTGTGGCACTCAAATATCTCTTTCAGCCCATTGTGGAAAATTCCATCGTCCACGGTTTTGAAAAACGCCCCGCGCAGCACCGGATCGAGATCACATTTCAAAAAGAAGGCGACATGCTTTTCTTTCAGGTGGCCGACGACGGCATCGGGATCTCGCCCCAGGATCTGGGGCCCCTGCTGCGTCAGATCAATGGTGAGGGGCCCATCCAGGGGCGGAGCTTCGCTCTGCGCAATATCCATGAGCAGCTCTGCATTGCCTATGGGCCCCGGGATATCCACATAGAGAGCCGCCCCGGTGCGGGCACACGTGTTTTCTTTCGCATTCCTCTGGAAAGGAGAGAGCCCCATGTCTAACTATTCTTTATTAGTCGCTGATGACGAGGAGATCCCCCGCCGGCACATTCTGGAGGATATCTCCTGGGACACGCTGAACATCCGTCCCCTCTATCAGGCCTCCACCGGCTGGGAGGCCCTGGCCCTGCTTTTGAAACATCAGCCCGATATTCTCATCTTAGATATCCGAATGCCCGGCCTCAGCGGGCTTCAGCTCCTGGACGAGCTGGTCCTCCGGCACAGCTCTACAAAGGTCATCACATTGAGCGGTTACAGTGACTTTGAAGCGGCCAGGAAAATGCTTTCCAGCGGGATGGTGGTGGAATACCTGCTCAAACCCGCCTCCGAAGACGAGCTCTTTGAAGCTGTTTTCAAATGCATCGAGCGCATCGATCAGACCCGCGGCCCTGACGACCCGGTCCCTCTGGAAGAGCCCGGACCGGAACCTCCTTCTTTTCACGAGAACGCCCAGCCCCGCGGGAGCAAGGTCCTGCTCATCCAGCAGGTCAAGGAGTATCTTCAGGAAAACTACACCCAGCGCATCACCCTGAATTCCGCTGCCGCCCTGGTGTATCTCACCACCTCCTATCTCTCCAAGCTGTTTGCCGAGGTGGAAGGGATGGGATTTTCCGAATATCTTTCCGCTCTCCGCATCCAGCATGCCAAGGAGGCCCTTCTGGACTACCACAGGCGCATCTATGAGATCGCCGCCCAGGTCGGATATCAGGATGTGAAGCATTTTATGAAGGTCTTTAAAAAGCAGGTGGGGATGACCCCGCGGGAATACCGGGAGAGCCATCTGTTCTGAGGGAAGGCATAAAATAACACACCAAAATGAAAGATTGCCCCATTTACCCTGAAAAAGTTTCTGATACAATGTTGGTAGAGAGAGAAAGCAAACTTTTAAAGGGGGCGAATGGCCATATTACCAGAAAGGACCTCTCTGCCATGAGACCGCTGACACCGCTTTTTCTCACCCTCGCTCTCCTGCTCTGCTCCTGCCGGACGTCCCTTCCCCCATCCTCCTCGCCCGCCTCTCAGGAGGCGGATCAGGGATCATACCGGATCGGCGTCAGTTTTCCCACCACCAGCCTGCTCTTCCGCAGCGCTATGTTTCAGCTTCTGGAGGAGTTCGATCTCTCCGAGGGATCTGTGGAGCTGATCCTGTGCGATGGGGAAAACAGCCAGGAGAAACAGAATCAGGACCTGGTAAATCTGATCGATGATCCTGTGGACGGGATCATCCTCATCCCCTATACCATGGAGGGCCCCCTTCCCGCGATCCAGTATGCCAACGACCGCGGCATCCCGGTCCTCACCTTGGACAACCGGGTAGAGTCCTCCTCCCTCTCCCGCACCATCGGATATGTGGGGGCTGAGCACGTCACCATGGGGGAACAGGCCGCCCGGCTGCTCATCTCCGCTCTGGAGGAGCATTTTCCTGACGCCGCCCAGTGGAACGTGATCTACCTCACCGGCATTCCCAATTCCTCCGGCGCCGTAGACCGGGACAAGGGGATCACCCAGGTGCTCTCTCAGGAGCCCCGCATCCGTCTCCTGGGCACCTATAACGGGGAGTTCTCCCGCCTCAACGCTGAGAGCATCCTGGATGACTGCCTCAATGTTTACCCTGATCTCCATGGGGTCATCTGCCAAAATGACCTCATGGCCGAGGGCTGCTACCAGGCTCTGGTCCGCCGGGGGCTGGCCGGAGAGGTGGCTCTGGTGGGCATCGACGGCCAGCGTTCTGTGGTGGAGGAGATCGCCGCTGGCGGCATAGACGGCACTGTCATTCAATATCCCGATATGGCGCTGGAGGCCGTAGAAGAGATCTGCCGCTACCTGGACGGCGAGCCTCTGTCCTTCTCCAATTATCAGCAAACCGATATCATCACGCGGGAAAACGCCCAGTGGTATCTGGACCAGGATCTTCCCTGGTAGAGCCATTTCAAGATGAAGTCCTTCCAGCGGGCCCCTGGAAGATTTCATATCACCTTCCGGACCAGATTGAAAGGAGAATTACGATGAAAAAACTGACTGCGATCCTTCTGACCGGCGCCATTGCGGCGTCCCTCTCCGCCTGTTCCACTCAAGCCGAAGAGCCAGCCTCCCTGGGCATGGACCTGAGCCAGTACACGGTGGTCGACATCTCTCATCTTCAAGAAGCCGATATGCCGGCGGACCCCTCTCTCCAGCTCCCCCAGTCTGACTTCTTCGGCCGTATCGGCGTAGACGGCGGACTGCACAACCTGGAGGTCCTCAGCTATTGCGTCCACACTGGCACCCACATGGATGCTCCCTATCATGTCATCGAGACTGGCGGTGGGATCGACACCGTGGACCCCCTCATTCTGATCGGCCCCGCTTGTGTAGTAAAGCTGGATGTGCCCGCCGGCTCCTACGGCATCACAGTAGACGATGTCAAAGCCTGGGAGGAGGAGAACGGAGAGATCCAGTCCGGTGAGGCTGTCCTCTTCCATACCGGCCATGACGCCCTCTGGGAGACTGATCCCGACGAGTATATCACCAACTACCCCTATCTTCTCCCCGAGACTGCCCAATATATGGTGGACAAGGGAGTGCGCTATATCGCCATGGAGTCTATCTCTCCCGACACCACCACCACCGAGAGCCACCAGATCCTCCTGGGCAACGGCGTCGGCGTGGTAGAGAACGTGTGCAACCTGGGGGACATCGAGGCCGACCGCTGCTATACCATCGGCACCTTCCCCAACTCCCAGGGTGCCACCGGCGTCTGGACCCGGATCTTGGCACTCTATCCGTAAAACTTTGCAGTACAAATGCTGAAGGGCCGCCCCATCTGGAGCGGCCCTTCAGTTTGAGGAAAAAGTCCCTGGAGGACTTTTCCCTCAGCCGGCACCCCGATCCTTTTCCGCCCCGTCCAGGGCGGAAAAGCCCTCGCCTCGCTCTGCTCGCCGCCCCCTTGCGGAGCAAGGGCGGCGGGGGTTGGGATTTCCATTCGAGGCGGACTTCCGCCCCCTCGAACTTCCCCGCCCGATTCCAAAACATCTTCTCTGAAAAAAGGCTTTCAGCAAACTGAGCCGAAGGGCCGCCCCAGATGGAGCGGCCCTTCGGCTGATATAGAGGATTGAAGACAGGTAGCAAACAGGATGTCCCGATCAGGCGTCGTGGGACTTGGAGTGGCTGGGGGCGACGTACTGGCCGTTCTCCTTCTTGACCAGCTTGCCCTCCTTGACCAACTCGTTGGGGCTGTAAATGTCATTGATGTTCCAGCAGCCGGGGGTGGGCACCACGATGTTCTCCATGGGGGCCTCCACCAGGAAGGGCTTGCCGGCCTTGTTGGCCTCGATGGCCTTCTCCAGGGCAGGCTTGAACTCGTCGGCGGAGGAGATGCAGATGGAGTCCACGCCGTAGGCCTTGGCCACGTCGGCCCAGCTGGGGGTGTAGCGCTCGCCGTTGGCGTCATAGAACACGGTGCCGAACTTGGTCTTGTAGTTGGCGTTCTCCAGGCCGGCGATGGTGCCGAAGGCGGCATTGTTCATGACCACCCAGGTGCAGGCGATGCCGTGCTCCACGGCGGCAGCCAGGCAAGAGGGGTTGATGCCGAAGCCGCCGTCGCCGGTGAGGTTCAGCACGATCTTATCGGGGGCAGCCAGCTTGCCGCCCAGGACGGCGGAGGGACCGAAGCCCATGGTGGCCAGGCCGGAGGAGTGGTGGATGGTGCCAGGCAGGGTGATATCGAACTCCTGGGCCACGCCGTTCTTGTTCCAGCCCACATCGGTGAAGATGATGGCGTCCTCGGGGATGACCTCCTTCACGTCCTTCAGGATGCGCTGGGGAG
>NZ_JANGBZ010000007.1:0-112941 GCF_024462915.1 Clostridium sp. DFI.5.61 | reverse complement strand
CCCCCCCCCCCCCCCCCCCCCCCCCCCCCCCCCCCCCCCCCCCCCCCCCCCCCCGTTTCTGTGTCTGCTCCTGCCCTCTCTCCGCCCTGAAACAAGAGCCGGACGCCGGACCTGTATCCAGGTCCGGCGTCCGGCTTTCTGTCTGAGGCTCAGGCCTTCTGGGCCGTGCCCTCTGTTTTGGCCGCCGCCTCCGCCTTTGGCTGAGGCTTGGGCACAGGGACGACCTTCTCCCCCAGGCTGTCCTGGGGGACCAGCTCCCGGCCGGCCACCGCGTCGGTGATGCTGCGGCCGCTGGCCTGCTTAGCGTGGCCCTCCACATCCATCCGATTGCGGGGGCTGCGCACCAGACAGCCGGCCCCCTGGACACAGCCGCCGTCACAGGCCATGCCTTCGATGAAGTTGCCGTCCAGCACGCCCCGTTTCGCCTTCAGCAGGGCCACCTCGCAGGCTTCGATGCCGCTGCACGGCACTGCCTTCAGCTGGAACTCCTTATCCAGCCCCTTCTCCTTCAGGGCCTCCGCCACCGCCTGGGCCACACCGCCGCTGCGGGCGAAGTTCCGGCCGAAGGGGCTTGCCTCGTCCAGCGGGGCCTCCTCCAGGGATTCCAGGTCGATGCCGCGGGACTCGAACATGGCGAACAGCTCCTCGTAGGTCAGGGCGCAGTCAATGGCGTTCATGGTGCGGCCCAGCTGGAACTCCTTCTTTTTCGCCACGCAGGGGCCGATGAAGATCACCTTGGCATCCGGGTCCTTCTCCTTGATGTGCAGACCGATCATCACCATAGGGGACGGGGTGCGGGAGATCAAATTCTCCATCTCCGGGTGCTTTTTCTTGATGTACCCCACAAAGCCGGGACAGCAGGAGGAGCACAGCATCCCCTTCTCCACCAGCTCTTCCGACTCCCGATCTGCCACCATATCAGCCCCCAGAGCCACCTCGGCCACTCCGTTGAAGCCCAGCTTCTTCAATCCGGCCACCACCTGGCCGTAGGAGGCGGGGGCGAACTGCCCCACGATGGAGGGGGCCAGCACGGCATAGGTCTTGTAGCCCCAGTGCTCAGCACCCATGATCATGTGGATGGCATCGGTGATGAAAGACTTGTCCTGAATGGCGCCGAATGGGCACTGATACACACAGTTCCCGCAGGCGATGCACTGGCTCACGTCAATGGATGCTTTCCGGTCCGGGCCCATGGAGATGGCCTTGGCCGGGCAGCCCTTCTCACAGGGCCTCTGGGTCTTGAGAATGGCGCTGTACTGACAGGCGGATACACATCGGCCGCAGGAGATGCACTTTTCATGGTCGATACAGGCCCGGTGATTCACAATAGTGATGGCATCCTTGGGGCAGGCATGGACGCACCGCGTGGCCAGGCATCCCCGGCAGGAGGGCCCCACGGTGATCTCGGTCACCGGACACTCGTCACAGGCGATAGGCAGCACCTCCACCAGGCAGGGGTTGCTCTTGTCCCCTCCCATAGCCAGCTTGACCCGGCTGTTGATGATGGCCCGCTCCTTATAAATACAGCAGCGCAGCGTGGCCGTGGGCCCGGGGATGATCTTCTCCGGGATGTCCAGAATAGCAGTCCCGGTCTGGAGCCTGTCCTCCCAGGTCAGGCGGGCCACCTCTGTAAGCACCGCGGTCTTCAATTCCTGGATCTTCGTTTCAAATGTACGCATTGTCTCCCTCTTCTCTCTGCCAGTCCCGTTTTCCCGGTTTTTCCGCTGGCATCTTCTCTTCTTCCCTCAACTTTTGCAAGTTTTCTTTCATTTTTTATGTCATTTTATCGCAACTCTTCCACCTCTGTCAATACAAATTTCCAACAGTTTTCCACCCATGTTTCTTTTTCTCTTTGGTCACCCAAGTCCCGCCGCACCTCTCCCCCCTCCGCCGCATAGTCTGAGATAGAAAATCAGAGGCACGGGGGAAATTTTCCCTCCGGCGCCCAAAAACGGAGGGTCGGCCATGTCACCTGTCAATTCGATACAGTATTTTCTGGGGGCAAACTCCCCCACAGGATTCTATTCTCTCTACGACCAGCTTCTTCCGCCGGAGCAGGCCTCCGCCATCTACATCCTGAAGGGCGGCCCCGGCTGTGGGAAATCCACCCTGATGCGCCGCGTGGCTGCCCTGGCCCAGGAGGCAGGCGAGCCCGTGGAGTACATCCTCTGCTCCGGTGACCCGGATTCCCTGGATGCCATCCTCCTCCCAGGCAAAAAGGCCGCTCTGGTGGACGGCACCGCCCCCCATGACACAGCACCATTAGGACACCCGGCGAAAAAAGTCAGGATTTGCAAGGGGTTGCGGGATCAGCTTTTGGACGGCACAAGCACCGGGCACGGTTACTTAGGACACTTTTGTAGGACAAGCTATTTGATAAGAGGCGTAACTGCTCAAAAATAAATTTTCCGAATTCGGAAAATTTAACGAAAAATCAAATCAACTTTTCTGAGTTCGGTATTTATTCGAAAGAGAAGGGTAAATGAAGGGTTGCCTATAGAAAACGCCTGCGCTTCAAGAGTTGGAAACCAAACCATTCAGGTGTGGTATTCACGGCGGAATTCGAACCCATATACCATTACACATAACGGATTTTGAGTCCGTTGCGTCTAACATTTCCATATGGGGCAGTTTAAAAGTGAATATACACGGATTGTAAAGAGGAGTGCGCCTGGCCGTGCTCCCTTAACTTTATCTATTGGGAGGAGAAAAGATGGTTGCAGGACACTTGCAGCAGAAAAAAGGCTATTGGTACATGGTACTCAATTTGCATGACCAGGCCGGGAGACGAAAGACGAAGTGGATCGCCACCCATCTCCCGGTACCGGGCAATCGAAAGCGGGCGGAGGAACTGCTCTTTCAGACCCGGCATCAATATGCGGATTCCAAGGGGGAAAGTGGGCTGCTGTTTGCGGACTATATGCTCCAGTGGCTGGGGATCATGAAAGCAAAAGTATCCCCCACGACCTATACCGGCTATCGGAATCTGGTGGAAAACAGCATCTGCCCTTACTTTTGGGAGAGGCGTATCACACTGGCCGGGCTTCGCGCGTCAGATGTCCAGAGATACTACGACGATCTCCTTGCGTCCGGGGTATCGGGCAATACGATTCTCCACCATCACGCCAATATCCACAAGGCACTGAAAGACGCGGTGCGGCTGGACCTGGTGGACCGGAACGTAGCCGATATTGTGGAGCGGCCAAAGAAAGTACCTTATATCCCGCGGTACTACTCACTGGAGGAGGCAAATGAACTGCTGGACAAGCTCCGGGGGCACTGGCTCTGGCTGCCCGTGATGCTGTGCCTGTTCTACGGCCTGCGCCGCAGCGAGGTGCTGGGGATTCAATGGCGGAGCATTGATTTCTCCGTGGGCACCATTCAGATCCAGCATACCAGGGTCTATCAGGAGGTGGATGGCCGAAAGGTCTCCGTGGGGAGAGACACCATGAAGCAGAAAGCCAGCTGCCGTACGCTACCCATGCCGGAGGAGATCGCCGCCATTTTGCAGGAGGAAAAACGAAACCGCTATGGGGAGGAAACCCCGCCGCCGGAGAACTACCTCTGCCTGAATCCGGAAGGAGAGCCCATCGCGTCCAACTACCTCAGTCAGAGCTTCAAACAGTTTCTCCGGGAGCATAGCCTGCGGGAGATCCGCCTGCATGACCTCCGGCACACCTGTGCATCCCTCCTGATCCAGAGGCGGACGCCCCTGATTGAGGTGCAGCAATGGCTGGGACATAGTACGCTGTCCACGACGGCGGACCTGTATGCCCACCTGGAATATGAAACAAAACTGGCCAGCGCACAGACGCTGAAAAAAATTTAACTGGAGGAATATGCCATGACGATTCAAGGGATTTTGAAAAACCTGTCGGCGGAGGATCTGGAACTCACCAAACGGTATTACAAGAGCATCCAGCCATTTACGGTCCAGCCCAGCGATACCTGTGAATTTGATGCGGAATTCCCAACCGAAGACGGGGAGCGCATCATCGCGGAGATCACATTGGACGAAAACGCAGAGATAGAGGATCTGTACTGCACCTGCCGCGCCGGCGGTCTCTGCGTCCATCTGGCGGCGATGATGTGCGATATGGAGGAACGTAAGACGGTGTTCTTCTCCGGGCGTATGCAAGAGTAAGATGCCAAAAGAAGCTATAAGTCAAGAAAAATATAAAAGCGGCATATTTTTCTTGACTTAACTACAAATTAAAGATATGCTGTACTCGTGAGGTGAGGAATGTGAAGCGCAAGATCGAGGAACAGCTGATTGCCTGGAAACAAAAGACTGCCGACCGCCTGCCGCTGATTGTCAACGGCGCTCGTCAGGTGGGAAAGACCTATATCCTCCGCAAATTCGGAGAGGAGCAGTTCCAGAATGTCGTCTATATCAATCTGGAAACTAATCTGACGATTGCGTCTTACTTCAATGAGAATATCCAGCCGGAGCGCCTCCTGCGGTATCTGGAGGCGTCCACCGGGGAGCGCATCATTTCGGGGGAGACGCTGATCATTTTCGATGAGATCCAATCCTGCGAGCGCGCGCTGACCTCCCTGAAGTATTTCTGCGAGGAGACGCCGGAGTTCCATATCGCGGCGGCCGGGAGCCTGCTTGGGGTGGCGATCAACCGTCAGCATTACTCTTTTCCAGTCGGTAAGGTGGAGACTATCACCCTCTATCCACTGGATTTTGAGGAGTATCTCTGGGCAAGGGGCAAGGAATTTCTCAGCGAGGAGATCCGTGCAGCCTATGACGCCATGGAGCCGCTGCCCGATGCTCTGCATCAAGAGGCTATCGAGTTGTATCGGGAGTATCTGATCATCGGTGGGATGCCCGCCTGTATCAATGCCTTTCTGAAAAGCGGCAGTTTTCTGGATGTTCCGCTGGTACAAAATGAGATCCTAGATAACTATATCGCGGACATGGCCAAGTACGCCAGCAATACGGACAGCGTGAAGATCCGGGCCTGCTACAATTCCATTCCGGCGCAACTGGCTAAGGACAACAAGAAGTTCCAATACAAGGTGGTGCAGAAGGGCGGCAGCGCCACGCTGTTCGGGGCTTCTATCGAGTGGCTGAATCTGGCCGGTGTCGTGCTGAAATGCCAGCGGATCAGTCAGGCCTTTGAGCCAATCGCCGTCTATGCGGATCTCTCAGCGTTCAAACTCTACATGGGTGATGTGGGACTGCTGACCATGAAATCCGGGATTTCACAGCAGACGGTGCTCTCTGGCGAAGGGAATACCTTCATGGGTGCCGTTGCGGAGAACTATGTGGCCCAGCAGCTGGCCGCCAAGGGCTATGACCTCTACTACTGGGAGAGCAGCAGTACCGCAGAACTGGATTTTGTGCTGCAAAAGGGCAACCAAATCATCGGTATCGAGGTTAAAAAGGGGGAGCATGTCCGTTCTCGTAGTCTCAGTGTCTTTATGAGCAACTATAAGCCTGCCTACTCCATCCGGCTGTCGCTGAAGAACTTTGGAGAGAAGGATGAATTGAAAGCCATCCCTCTATATGCGGTGTTTTGTATTTAAGATGCCAATATAGACGGGTCTGTTTCAAAATAGGATTTTGAAACAGACCCGTTGTTTATGAACTGATTATATTCAACTTAACGATAGGATCCCTACACTGTCTGTATGTACCAAGCCTTCAAGGTGCTATTATACGTGGATTTGGGATTCCTCTTTTTCGCAAAGGCTTCATATGTGACATAAATATCAATTCCATTAGTTCCAAATGTGTCCATAATAATACAGTTAGCCTGATTGTTTGTAATGTGGTCTAGATTCCTACTGTTCCAAGCATTGTAGTTCAAGTATTCACTTTTAGCATTTCCGAAGAGTGTCAGTTTCGGCTTTAAAACGTCTAGATAATTAGAGTTTCCTCCAGTTTTTCTTCCGTGATGTGGTGCGAGCAAAATATCAATGTCAGTAACATCGTCTTTGTGGTTTTGCAAAATGTAGTCCCACGTGTTTTCTGCCGAGTCTCCAGCGAAAACTATTTTCTTATTGTTTGTTTTATATAGAATAACATATGAGCAGTCATTATAATCGCCAGACTTATTTGCGGCATCAACTAATCCTTTGGTCGGAGCTAATATATATAAACCATCTGCCCCAGCGTTCCCGTCTTCATCCTCGTTATAGAACTTTGCATGAGCACCTGCATAGTTATAGAGTACCTTGGGATCTGAGTCTGATTTTCTAATTTCTTGATAAAATTCCCAATCTTCTTTCTTGTATTTTCCCCACGAGCTATTGGGGTCAATAACCTTCGTGTTTGCTGTATCCCAGAAGTTTAAGATACTAAAACTATCAAACAATGATTTCATGCCGTCCATATGATCCATATCTGGGTGTGTTAGTATAAAGCGGAAAATTGTAGAGACACCGAAATCTTTTAAATATTGAATGGGATTGACAGGGTAATTCTTCTGTTGATGATTTCCAGAAGCGCTTGCAAATTCGGTAATTGCAGCGGCAGCAGACACATCTATAATGGTGTTCCGTCCAGACGCATGATGAATCCACGTGCAGTCACCTTCATTAACGTTAAGAAAATGAATAATACCCATACTATCAAAGCTCCTTTCTATATTTTATTGAGATGAACTATGCTCATTCATGTATTTCTCAACTTGCTTTTTGACATATTCAGTCTGCTTTTTATAGCTCTTTATAAACAGGATAATCAAAAACACTCCTCCGACCAAGGCAACCAACTTGTTACCTACGGCACACTTCTTAATGATCCAATCATAGATGAAAGAATCATAGAAATAAAATGCGCCTATGCAAATAAGAAGAGAGATTGTTGTCCGATAAGTATTATTCGTTTCCGATAATGTTGCAATGAAGGGATTTGCCTCCGAGGCAGTAGTATATTGCTTGTAATCTGCAAAAACCAAATACGGTTTTCCCTTAATCTTTATTTTTTTCAATGTATCTTCTACAAATATTGAACCTATTCGACTAATAACCATTCCAATGAAATACCACATAAAAAATTGTTCTATAATAGTATCTGTTGCAAAATTGAATCTAGTAATTTTAGTCATGACTGAACAAAAAATAATACCAGGGAACAGGTTATTAAATATGTTGTAGGATGATATTTTTTCAGAAATGGATTTCAGGATCTCTTCCATCTCGCAACTCCTTTTCACTTTTTATTTTATTATACAGCAAGACTTATAAAAGCGAAAGAGGTCGCGACAACATTTCACGAAATCAAGCACAAAAAAACAACCTAAGATCTGACCGTATTATATGCTGGAGAAACAGTTCAAAGCGCTATCGTTTATAAGCAAGTAGGATAATCTCACATTATGTGTTTGCTCATCAAAAGTCAGAAAGGTATGCAAGTTGGCATATTCTTTCTGGCTTGAATTTATGGTCATATACAACCTGTGTTTTTATAATCTCCGCAACAAAGGTGATTTGCTGCGGAAATTATAAAGCTAACATCCTTTTCATATCTAATAAAACTGACTCATAAATTTCCCTGGAGGCGATTTTATGAAAGATCCAACTCTCATCTTAACGGAACAACACCCGTCCAACGATCCGCTCTATACCAGTACCATCATCCAACAAACCATCACCGCCTGGCTCACAAAAGAACTCACCAAATGATCCCTACGCTGCGTTTTGGCGGCGTAGGGATTTCAAATAATTTCTTGCCGGGTAGCTGCTCTTGTGCTACGATCAAGGGGAGCAGTTACGCCTTTAAGGAGGTGTAACATATCCTTTGTGCAATCTATACACGGCTGAGTAAGGAGGACGAAGACAAGTATAAAACGGAATCTGAGAGTATCCAGAACCAGAAATCTCTGCTGATCCACTACGCCGTGGAGCGGGGATGGGACATCTACCACATCTATTGCGATGAGGACTACTCTGGGGCCGACAGCCTGCGGCCTGACTTCAACCGGATGATCCGGGCGGCCCAGGAAAAGAAGTTTCAGATCCTCCTCTGCAAGAGCCAGTCCCGGTTTACCCGGGACATGGAATTGGTGGAGAAGTACATCCACGGCCTGTTTCCCATCTGGGGAATCCGCTTCATCGCTGTGGCAGACAACGCCGACACGGAGATCAAGGGCAACAAAAAAGCCCGCCAGATCAATGGACTCATCAACGAATGGTATCTGGAGGATCTGTCGGAGAACATCCGCATGGTCTTTGACATGAAGCGGCGGCAGGGGCAGTACATCGGCGGTTTTCCCATCTACGGCTACCGAAAGGACCCGGACAACAAGGGCCATCTCCTAGTGGACCCGGAGGCGGCAGAGGTAGTGCGGCAGATCTTCCGCTGGTCCCTGGAGGGCCACGGCAAGCAGAGTATCGCCCACATGCTCAACGATCTGGGGGTGGTTAATCCCACCCGGTATAAGGCGGAGCGGGGCTGGGACAGCAACCACTTCTGCAAGCAGGATTTCGGGCTCTGGAACAAGAACACCGTATGGCGGATCCTCCGTAATGAGATCTACACCGGCGTCATGGTGCAGGGCCGGACCAAAAAGGCCAGCTACAAATCCAAGGCCATTATCGTCATGCCCCGGGACCGCTGGTTCCGGGTGGAGGGCACTCACGAGGCCATCATCGACCGGGAGACCTTTGAGACCGTCCAGCGGAATCTGGACATCCGCTCCCGGGAGGACGGCACCGGCATGGTGCACCCCCTGGCGGGCCTTGTGAAGTGTATGGACTGCGGCAGCACCATGAGCAAGACCTCCAATGGGAAAAAGGGGAAAGAACGGGTGTATTATCTGCGCTGTAAGCTCTATGCCGACAGCGGGACAAAGAAGTTGTGTACCCGCCACTCCATTCGGCTGGACCGGCTGATAGAACTGGTTTCCCAACGCATCCGGGACTACATCGGGGCGTACTACCATTTGGAGGAACTGGAGCTCCCGCCACCAAAGGACGACCACCGGGAGGCCCTGCTGCAGGAGCAGAAGACCCTGAGTGCCCAGTTGGAGAAGCGGAGCATGGCCCTGAAAAACCTGTACCTGGATAAGGTTTCCGGTGTGCTCAGTGAAGGACAGTTTGTGGAGCTGAACCAGGACTTCCTGGAGGAAAAGAGCCGCCTGGAGCGGCGGCTGGCCCAGATCGATCAGGAGCTCTCCGGTCAGGAGCAGCCCCGCAATCAGGAAGAGGTCATGGCCAAGGCCCGGGAACTGCTGGAGCTGAAGACCCTCCCCCGGGAGCTGGCGGTGATGCTCATCGAGAAGATCGAGATCGGTGAGCAGGATCAGGAGACGGGGCGGCAGGAGGTCAAGATCCATTGGAAATTCTAAGAAATATGGGGTCCCCGCCGAAGCCCAGCGGCAGCGGGTTCGGTGGAGAGAGGAGCCGCGCCGGAATGAGTGCGCTTTCGCAGCAAGGCGGAAGCGAAGGATATGAAGGCCGCGGCGACGAGGTGTCCTAAAGGGACAATACCCATGTGGTGGAGCCGAAATATCCAGGGGTGGTGGAGCAGTACATCAATCTGGGGAAGTGCTATGACCACAACGGGATGGAGGGACTCCGCACCGCCATTATTTCCTGTATGCGAGGCTACAAGGGGCACTACCAGCGGGCATACCGCTGTCTGGATGCGGCTGCCGAGCTGATGTACGACGTCCGCTCCACCTTGGACTCCGACGCGCTGGAGGAAAAGCTGTCCAAACGCGCCCGGGGCATCCTGGATCGGGAGCTGAAGCCCCGGAAGGGGGCGCCCGCCGGCACGGTGAAACAGCGTTTTCTCGGCGCCGTCACCCACCGCGGGCAGATGTGCCTCTGGGGGACAGTGGAGTGCCAGTGCCAGCGGATCTATGAGCTCTCCGACCGGTATGGCTTGGCCCACCGAATGCTGGCCCATCTGCTCTCGGGTACCCTGAAGGCAGGCTATGATGTGGTGGCCTGCCCCTCTCCCATGGCGCCGGACCGGCTGGAACACCTGCTCATCCCCCAGCTCTCCCTGGCCTTTCTTTCCTCCTCCCCGGCGCACCCCTACCCCGGCAAGGCCTATCGTCGCCTCCTTCTGGACAACGCCGTCTCCGCCGATCTGCTCCGCCGCAGCAGGCCCCGGCTGCGCTTCTCCCAAAAGATCACCAGCGCCCTGATGGATGAGGCTGTGGATTCCCTCTCCCAGGCCAAGGCCATGCACGACGACCTGGAGGCCCTCTATCACCCCTATGTCAACTTCGAACTGGTAGACGAGACCGCCCTCGCCATTGCTGCGGAGCTCTCCCTCCTTTGAAAGCTGTTTTCTACAGCAAAGCGGCACGCCGTCCCAGATGGCGTGCCGCTTTGTTATGGTGGTCCTATAAAAAGGGGGCCCATCCCTCAGATCTTCTCTCCTACCACTTGGGCCTTGATCAGGTTGGTGGTCCCGCTCTGCCCGATGGGCACACCGGCAGTGATCACCACTGTATCCTCTGCGGACACCACCTCTTCCTTTCTGGCACACTCCACACACAGGGAAAGCAGGCGGTCTGTGGAGTCCACTGACCCGAACAGGAATGGGTGGACACCCCAGGTAATGGCCAGCTGGCGGCGCACCCGCTCCGTAGTGGTGAATGCGGCGATGGTGCAGCCTGGGCGGAAGCGGGAGATTACCCGGGCAGAGTTTCCCGACTGCGTGGCCACTAGGATGGCCTTCGCCTCCAGATCCAGTGCCGTAGTGCAGCAGCTGTGGCTGATGGCATCGCTGATGGGGCGTTCCGCCCGCTTGGAGAACCCCATCTTCTGGAACCTGCCCCAGTAGTTGATGGCCTGCTCCGCCGCCAGCACAGTGTCCGCCATGGTGCGCACAGCCTCCAGGGGATATTTGCCCGACGCGGTCTCCCCAGAGAGCATGACGCAGGAGGTCCCATCGAATACAGCATTTGCCACGTCGGAGACCTCCGCCCGAGTGGGTCTGGGGTTTCTCATCATGGAGTCCAGCATCTGGGTGGCCGTGATGACCGGCTTCCCCTGGTGAATACACTTGGCGATCATCTCTTTCTGGAGCACGGGCACCTGGCAGGCAGGCACCTCCACCCCCAGGTCTCCCCGGGCCACCATCAGCCCGTCTGAGGCCTCGATGATCTCGTTCAGGTTGTCCACACCCTCCAGGTTCTCGATCTTGGAGATAATCCTGATCCCCTGTCCACCGTGCCGGCACAGTTCCTCCCGGATATCCTCCACATCCTCCGCCTTGCGGACAAAGGAGGCCGCCACATAGTCAAAGTCCTGCTCCGCCGCGAACCGGAGGTCCTCCCGGTCCTTTTCCGTCAGCGCCGGCAGATGGATATGTACGTTGGGGATGTTGATGCTTTTGTTGTTGGAGAGAACGCCCCCGTTCTCCACCTCACAGTGGATCTCCGGCCCTCTCACCTCTTTGACCAGCAGATCCACCAGTCCGTCGTCCACCAGGATGTGACAGCCGGGCTCCACTTCGTTTGCCAGGTTCTGATAGGTCACTGACACCCGTCCGGCATCGCCCTCTACCTCTTCCGTGGTCAGGATGAAGGGGGCGCCCCGTTCCAGGCTCACCGGGCCGTCCCGGAAGGCCTTGATGCGGATCTCCGGGCCCTTCGTGTCCAGAATCGTGGCCACCGGGCGCCCCAGCTCATCCCGCACCCGCTTCAGCTTTTGCAGCGTGGCCAGCTGGGACTCGTGCGTGCCATGGGAAAAGTTGAATCTTGCCGCGTTCATGCCAGCCAGAATCAGCTGGCGCAGGGTCTCCTCATCGTCCACAGAGGGCCCCAGTGTGCATATGATCTTTGTCTTTCTCAATTCAGGCATAACTGTTACCTCTTTCCCTGTTTCCTTGCAATTGTCTCGCTTCTTCCGCCCCTATCATACTACATTTTTTGCCGTTTGAATATTTGTTTTCTGTTAAAATCCCGGGGAACGGGGCGCGGTGCGGCGAGAAAAAACTGCGGCTGCTATTTTCGAAATCAGACAGTTTAGACAAATCAGCGTTTTCCTCTTGACGCACTCCGGTTTTCTGCGTATAATATTTAAGCACATATCTCAGCGCAGCAAAATTATGTTTTATTCCGTGTGCGCCGTCTGCCCGCTTCCAGAGCCAGTCATCCCAGACAGGGCCCAGACGTTTCTGATACGCTGGAATAGCTCAGTCGGTAGAGCAGCTGATTCGTAATCAGCAGGTCGCGTGTTCAAGTCACGTTTCCAGCTCCAAAACACCCCGCAAACATACTCGTTTGCGGGGTGTTTTTGCGCCCTTTTGCGGGATACATCAGGGCCTTGGCCCACAAGCTGAAAGAAGCGGAAAGCACTGGAGAAAAGGGATTTGCCTTTTCTCCGGTGCTTTTCCTGTGCTCACATGACATGCGTCATAAAACTCCCCATCTTCTCCGCCGCCTGCTCCTGCACCAGCAAATCCACCGCTTCTTGGGGGATGGAGATTTTTCGGGCATAGGTCGCTGTCTTGGGCCGAGTCACCTTGATCCCTCCGCCCTGGACGACCCACTTGGATACCAACAGTGCTTTGCGCTCCACCTCCAGATTGCTCCAGAGCAGGGCGGCCAGTTCGCCTTTCCGCAGGCCGCTGATTCGTTCCACAAAGAACACAGGGAGCATCCAGCGGGTATCTGCCTTCCTTGAGGCAGGCGCAATGTCCTTTTGCTACAGTTCTTACTGCATCATTGCAAATGGATATCAGGAAGAGAGCCTTCCTTTAAATATTTCGATATATTTTACAAAGAATTTACCGCAGTGCGGTAGCTGAAAAAGCTTTGCTGATATACGATATGTTTCTGGCCCGGTCATAAAAGAAGCATTAAGGAGAAAAACAAGCTGAGCTTGTGCGCGAAAAGCCTGCGGGTGATGGAAAGGCCATCGCCATGATGCTGCATTTCAGCAGCCTCACCACAGCCAGGTTTCAACTGATGGTCACGCTGTTGAAACTTGCCTGGCAAAACCAGAATTTCCTGGAAGTCTGGCGGTGTGCTCCCGCTGTATTCTGTCGAAAATGCCCTCTGAGGCTCGGCCCAGATTGGGCCGAGCCTCAGAACACAATACAAAGATTAGGGCGCTGGGAAGGAAATGGTTCAAACAGTACATCTATCTGCCGCCCAATCTTTCCTCCGGTCTGCTGTCCATCATTACTGCGGGGAAGCGTGTACCTTTTATTGGGTGCGGTTGCAAAAGGTGCACGCCTTGCCCGCATCATTGACAGAGTAGACGACCACGGTAATCAGCTGTGATCCGCATCAAAAAAATTCAGTATTTATTACAAATGGACCACTAATATTTTGTAATAACACGCACTTAAAAAACTTGGACCATGTAAATTTATTACAAAGCGAGGAGCAGAAAAATGCAACATGACATACAGGTTTTAGACCGAGTGAAAAGCGCTTATGCTACCCTGCGCCCCTCGGAGCAGCGGGTGGCAGACCAGGTGCTGGCTGATCCGGAGAAGTGCACCCGGTGCACCATCGCAGAACTGGCAGATCAAGTACAGGTAAGCCAGCCAACGGTGGTCCGGTTTGTGCAGGCGCTTGGCTTTGACGGCTACCGGAGTTTCAAATACTGCCTGCTGCGGGATCGGAGTGGAAAATCTCCAAAGAGCCCCTACTTTGACCACCTGGGTGACTTTGACCTCAAGCCCTGGGACCGCCTGGAGGACCTTCCCCTCAAGGAGACGCGTATTGCGGGGAGACTGTTGGAGGACGCGCTGAAATTCCTCTCCGCCGATGCCCTGAGCCGAGCAGTTCGAATGCTGGCTACAGCCCGGACCATTGACATCTATGGGGTGGAAAACTCCGTCACACCCGCCAGCGATCTGCTCACAAAACTTACCTATCTGGGCCTCAACTGCCGGATGCACACCGACACCTATCTCCAGCAGATCTCTGCCGCCCATCTGGGAGTAGCAGATGTGGCGGTTGCAGTGTCCCATTCCGGGTGCTCCATTGATACTGTTAAGGCGCTTAAACAGGCACGAAAGGCCGGGGCAGGCACCATTGCCATCACCAGTCCCAAAGAGCCCCTGCTGGGGAAATACGCCGATGTGTGCCTGAGCACCGGAGGGCGCGCCCTGTCCATCTATGGCAGTGCCATCTTTTCACGTATCCCGGATCTGGCGGTGGTAGATCTTCTGTACATGGGGATCATCCAAAGCGACTATGAGCGATTTTCCCGCAGTCTTGACAAAAGCGGTGCGGTGATTGCCGACCGGGGATACGGAGACGAATAACAAATCGTTCTCCCTTCCGTGTAAGTTCCTTACACAGAAGGGAGGTTTTTTTGAGCGTTTTTTACTTTTTTATTACAAAAACTTAAATTTGAAGTGCTTGTTTGTTCCGCAATAAAACTGGTAGTATGATGCCGCCGCCGGAAGGATACGGCGGCACGGAACAACAGAATACTTTTCCGAGAGAGGAGCAATATTTTATGCTGGAACTGGAACACATCCAGAAATCCTTTGACGGTGTGCCGGTGCTGAAGGATATCTCCCTGCAGGTGGCAGACGGAGAGATCGTTTCCATTCTGGGCCCCTCCGGCTGTGGAAAGACCACGCTGCTGAATTTGATCCTTGGCATTGTGGATGCTGACAGCGGCCGGATTTGTTACGACGGGCAGGACCTGACCCGTACCCCCATGGAGAAGCGGGGCTTCAACATTGTCTTTCAGGACTATGCTCTGTTTCCCAATCTGAACGTCCTCCAGAACATCACTTACGGTCTGCGCAACAAGCCGGGGATCTCTACCAAAGAAGAGGTGGAGGAGCTCATCGACCTGCTGGGCCTGCGGGAGCATTTGAGCAAGCGCATTGACCAGCTCTCCGGCGGGCAGAAGCAGCGGGTGGCCCTGGCCCGGACCATGGTCATGAAGCCTAAAATCCTGCTTCTGGATGAGCCGCTGTCCGCTCTGGATGGAGTGATCAAGGAGTCCATCAAGGACCGGATCAAGACCATCGCCCGGGAGTATCACCTGACCACCATCATCGTCACCCACGACCCGGAGGAGGCCCTGACCCTCTCTGATCGGGTACTGATCATCGAGCAGGGCACCATCTCCCAATACGCCAAGCCGGAGGAAATTGTTCACCAGCCTAAAAACGACTTCGTGCGTAAGTTCATCCTCAACCAGTTGGAGATCAAGCGCAACAACATCTATGCCCTGTTTGGCGACTGTCCCACATGGGCCGTCCAGGCAGGATAAGGGGAAGCCATGACACGGACCAATCGTGAACTGAAACTGATTTTCGCGGTCATTGTTGTCCTGTTTGCTGTGTTCCTGGCCGGCCCAATTCTGATCTTGTTGGGAAAGTCCCTGTGGGACGGGGGACTGACCGGAGAATTTTATGCCTCGGTACTGTCGCAGAAGGGATTTCTCCCGGCCCTGGGCAACAGCTTCGCGGTAGCCGGGGCCTCGGCGGCAGCGGCCACGCTGCTGGCCTTTCTGCTGGCCTATGGGGTGCACTACACCGGCCTGCCCAAGTGGAGCAAGCGGCTTATCACCTCTGTGGCCACCCTGCCCATGTTTTTGCCCACCATTACCTATGGCTTTGCCATCATCTATTCCTTTGGCAAGCAGGGCCTCATCACCCGCCTTCTGGGGCGGCAGCTGTTTGATATTTACGGCTTTTTCGGCCTGATGGTGGGCTATGTGATCTACACCATTCCCGTAGCCTTTTTGCTCATCCACAATACCATGGGATTTGTGGACAAAAAGACCCTTACCGTCTCCAAGGTAATGGGTGACAAGGCTCTGTCCACTTTCTGGATCGCGGTGCTGCGCCCCCTTCTGGGGACCTTTGCCGGAGCCTTTATCCAGGCCTTCTTCCTGTGCTTTACCGACTTTGGTATTCCTGCCTCGGTGGGCGGAGGCTATGAGGTCATTGCCACCCTGCTCTATAACCAGATGCTGGGCGGGATCCCCGACTTCAACCGGGGCGCTGTCATCGCCATGGTAATGCTGATCCCCTCCCTCGGCAGCATCTGCATTCTGCAGATCCTGGAGCGGTTCAACATCCGGTATAGCCGGATTTCCAACGCGGATCTGCGGAAAAATTCTCTGCGGGATGTAGGATGGGGCCTGTCCGGTACCGTAATTTCCGCGGGAATTCTGGCCATTTTTGCCGTAATCTTTGTGGTTCCCACGGTGGAGGAGTGGCCCTACCAGACCGAATTCTCCTTGGAGCACTTCCAGACGGTCCTCTCAGACAGCAGCCTGCTGGCCGCCTATGGGCATTCCCTGCTCATGGCACTGCTGACCGCTGCCGCCGGTACGCTGATTGCCTACGGAGCGGCCCTCATCACCGCCCGAAGCAACCTGGGTCGGGGATATAAGCGGACCATTGAGAGCATTGCTCTGGTGACCAACGCCATCCCTGGTATGGTGCTGGGTGTGGCCTACCTGTTCCTCTTCTCCGGAACCAGTTTGCAGAACACCCTGCTGTTGATGGTTTTGTGCAACATTGTGCACTACTTCTCCACCCCCTACCTGATGATGAAGAACGCCCTGTCCAAAATGAACGCCGGGTGGGAGACCACCGCCATGCTCATGGGGGACAGCTGGCTGAAGACCATTTTGCGGGTGGTCACGCCAAACGCCCTGTCCAGTCTCATCGAGGTGTTCAGCTACTACTTCATCAACTCTATGGTCACCATCAGCGCCCTCATCTTCATAGCCGGGGCCAGGACCATGGTCCTCACCACCATGATCAAACAGCTGCAGTATGTCAACCGCTTCAACGAGGTGTTTGTACTGTCCCTGTTGATTTTAGCCACCAACCTGGCAGCCAAGGCGCTGTTCTCCTGGCTGGCCGGGTACCGATCCAAACACAGTCCTAAAATAACAAAAAAGGAAGGAATCAAGTGATGAATTACAAAAAAATGATGTCCATTGGTCTGTCTGCCGCCCTGAGCCTCTCCCTGCTGACCGCCTGCGGAGGAAACAACAGCGCCGGAAACAGCGGAGAAAAGCAGGTGGTGATCTACTCCAATGCCGATGAGGAGGCGGTCACCGCCATGAAGAACGCCTTGGACGGCAACGGTTATGAGGGCAAGTACATTTTCCAGACCTACGGCACCTCCGAGCTGGGGGGCAAGCTGCTGGCGGAAGGGACAAATCTGGAGGCCGACCTGGTGACCATGAGCACCTTCTACCTCCAGAGCGCCCAGGAGCAGAACAGCATGTTCCTGCCTCTGGACTTTGAAGTGAATACCCTCACTGAGGTTCCCGACTACACCGCCCCCATCACCTCTCAGGAGGGCGCCATCATCCTCAACACTGAGCTGATGGCCTCCGAGGGCCTGCCCACTCCCACCAGCCTGAAGGACCTGGCTGACCCGATCTACGCGGGTCAGGTGGCGGTCACGGACATCCAGTCCTCTTCCACCGCATGGCTGCTCATCCAGGCCCTGGTGGATGCCTACGGGGACGACGGAGCTCAGGCGGTTCTGTCCGGAATTTATGACAACTGCGGAGCTCACATCGAAACCTCCGGTTCCGGTCCCCTGAAGCTGTGCCGGGCTGGTGAGGTAGCCATTGGCTTCGGCCTGCGCCACCAGGCGGTGGCCGACAAGGCGGAGGGCCTGCCCATCGACTATGTGGACCCTGCCGAGGGCAACTTCTCCCTCACCGAGTCCGTGGCCGTGTTGGACAAGGGGGAGAGCACCAATCCCCTGGCCATGGAGATGGCCCAGTGTATCATTGAGAATGGCCGGGAGGAGCTCCTCCAGACCTACCCTAACCCCCTCTATGAGGGTGAGACCGCCGATCCTGCCAACCAGTCCGCCAACCCTTCCGTCTTTGACGAGCCTCTGACCTTTGAACTGTTCCAGGCCCACCAGCAGCTGTCCGAGTCTGCTAAGGGCTGATCGAAAGGAGCTTTCATACCATGAATACCTATAAACTGCTGACCCCCGGCCCTCTGACCACCACGGATACCGTAAAGCAGGAGATGTTGGTGGACCGCTGCACCTGGGATGACGACTACAAGGCCGTCACCCAGAAGATCCGCCGCCAGCTGCTGGAGCTGGCCCATGTCTCCGAGGATGACTACACTGCCGTGCTGATGCAGGGCAGCGGCACCTTCGGCGTGGAGAGCGTGCTCACCAGCGTGGTGGGCGACCAAGACAAGGTGCTCATCTGTTCCAACGGCGCTTACGGAAAGCGTATGACCGACATCTGCACCCACAGCCGCATCCCCTTTCTTCACTATGCTCAGGACTACGACAAGGTGCCTGACGCCGCCCATATGGCCCAATTGCTGGCCCAGGACTCCTCTATCACCCATGTGGCCATGGTCCACAGCGAGACCACCAGCGGGATCCTTAACGATATCCAGTCGGTGGGCAAAGTGGTCCGGGACGCGGGCAGGACATTCATTGTGGACGCCATGTCCTCCTTCGGCGGGGTGGATATCCCTGTGGCCGACTGGGGCATTGACTTCCTGGTGTCCAGCGCCAACAAGTGCATCCAGGGCGTGCCCGGCTTCTCTTTCATTCTGTGCCGCCGGGACAAACTGCTGGCAAGCGAGGGCAAGGCCCGCTCCCTGTCTCTGGACCTGCTGGACCAGTGGAAGGGGATGGAAAAGGATGGCAAGTGGCGCTTTACCTCTCCCACCCATGTGGTGCTGGCCTTTTCCAAGGCTCTGGATGAGCTGGCCCAGGAGGGCGGCATCCCCGCCCGGAGCCGCCGCTACACGGAAAACAACCGCCTGCTCATTGAGAAGATGCGGGCCATGGGCTTTGCTACCTACATTGACGGAAGCCACCAGGGCCCCATTATCACCACTTTCTTCTATCCTGCCGGGGTATCCTTCCGGTTTGAAGAGTTTTACCGTTACATCAAGGAGCGGGGATACGCCATCTACCCGGGTAAGCTCACCGAGATGGATACCTTCCGCATCGGCAACATCGGGGAAATTTACCCCGAGGATATTGACAAGCTGACCAGCGTCATTGCAGCCTTCCTGAAGGAGAGAAAGGAGCAGATCGCATGATTGAAGCGGTGATTTTTGACTGGGCAGGTACTACGGTGGATTACGGCTGCTTTGCTCCGGTGAAGGCCTTCATGGAGGCTTTTGCCCACCACGGAGTGCCCGTTACCATGGAGGAGACCCGCAAGCCCATGGGAATGCTGAAGCGGGACCACATCCGAACCATGCTGAATATGGAGCGCATCGCTGCGGAATGGAAACGGGTTCATGGCCACGAAGCCACCGAGGAGGATGTGGACGCTGTGTACGCCCAGTTTGAGCCCAAGCTGTTCTCCATTCTGGACCAGTACGCCGCCCCCAAGCCCTTTGCTGTGGAGACGGCAGCCAAGCTGCGGGAGATGGGGGTGAAGATCGGCTCCACCACCGGCTACACCGATGCCATGATGAATATTGTGGCGCCCAAGGCGGCCCAGCAGGGCTATGCCCCCGACTTCTGGATCAGCCCTGACGGAGTGGGGGGCAGGGGCCGCCCCTACCCCTACATGATCTTTGCCAACATGCAGGCCCTGGGACTTACTGCGGTAGGAAATGTGGTCAAGGTGGGGGATACCATCTCGGACATCAAGGAGGGCGTCAATGCCGGTGTGTGGACGGCAGGCGTTATCGAGGGCAGCTCCGAGCTAGGGCTGAGCCAGCAGGAGTACGAGGCCATGTCTCCCCAGGAGCGGGAGACGGCCTGCCAGAAGGTGGAGGAGCGATTCCGGAGGGCTGGTGCCCATTTTGTTGTCCGGGATCTGTCCCAGTTACCAGATCTGGTTCATGCTTGCGGCTTTAAGAACATGAGGAGATAACGCCTTTATCAAACAGTTCTCCACTTATAGGCTACAGTGATTCATGCCGTACCATTTTTCTTATGTGTGATAAAGAAGTAATAGAAGTGTAAAAAATTTTGCCGTTCCTATCCGGCACTTAGCTATTGTGTCGGATAGGTCGGGCAGTTATTTGGGCAAGTCCACCTTGCCAACAAAAGAATAATAAATCTCAATGTCTTGTCTGCGGGGCTTGTTTTCGTCATAGCCCGTCCCGGATGGGGCGGGTCTTGGAATAGGCAAGCACCTGCCGTTGCAGCCCCTTTTCCCGTTCAGCCTCTTTTCCACATTTTTCAGCTCTGTAATGCTTTTCTGCATGGCGGTATAGGCTGCGGAACAGGCTTCGTCCAATTTCTCCGGGGAAGAAAAGCCGTACTGCTGGTAGGCAGTAACGGTAGCCGCATCTGCTTTAGGTTGTGCTTTGCCGCCCAGCGGTCATAGCCCATGCCTTTGCCCTCGGCTCGCTTGGCTTCCAGATCAACCATGCGCTGCAAGGTGTTGGCTACTGGGGTGGTTTTGAAGCTTTCTCCCTCTGTAACGGCTCTTTGACAGCGGCAGGGTATTCGGGTAATAGCAGAAAAACAGGGTGTGGAGCGGAACTATTTTGAAAAATCCGAAAAAATATTTTGAGGGATTTTCAGCAACACAAGCCGCATGGCAGGGTTTGGGGAAGTCACTCCCCAACAAGATTCCCGCAGGGGCAAAAATGAGCAGAAAGTGAATTTTGGCACCTCGGTAGAATCTTGCTCTAAGAAACTGCCGGACTGCCGCTCACTTCCTACCGCCACTTTTTCGGGCTTCACTCCTTACTACTGGGCATTTGGAAATTTGCCAAACAGACAACAAAAAAGCAGCAAATCGGTTTCAGATTTACTGCTTCATGTGCCACTGCGGGGCGGCGGATATTCAGTTGTAAATAACAAAAGAGGGCGGTAGCACTTTGGGCTCCCCTCCTACAAATGGAAAGTTGTAATATTACTATTCCAACCACATCATATTAGTATATTCATGCCTGATTTGTAGTCATCCAAGATATCGGGCTTGACTGGCTTTCCCCAATTCCATGAGGGGTCTCGCTGATGTACATATTCTCCCAACCGGTCAGCCTCTTGCAGACTAATCTGATTTAATGTCCACCCAGCGGCAGCTCGTTCTTCGGGTGGCAATGACATAACGTAATCCTTTATAATTTCGCTCTCAATCTCTCCACCACTCATGCCGCCGTTCTTTTCCATTCTCTCAAACACCAAAGATTTTATCTTATTTGCAACGCCCTCGTCAACAGGGACAATGCGGCGAAAATCCGTTCGACCTGTAATATCCATTCCCTCCGGACAATATGGGTTAACATGACCCTTTGGCGGCAAAGAGCCATTTGGAAGTTTAGGGGTTAAGTGCGAATTTTGAACCTTATAATTTTGTTGCACAAATCGTGTCATTCCTGTAATCGTCATAAGAACACCTCCAAATAATAATAAACCCTGTTTTAAGAATAACTGTCATAACCATAGTTTACAGTTATACGAGCCGTTGCTGCAGAAACATCCCCCACAAATATAATCGGCACTTTTGGCAAAAATATAATATCCGCACAAGATTTTATCGTTACAAAAACACAAATTTATTCTGCTTGTTTAATAAAGAATTTTATCTGCTTTATTATATTTATCGCACGATTTTCAAAAAATGAAACACATAACAAAAAATGTAACCCGGAATAGTGGGCTGCTATCTATCAAATTTTTGTTTGTTACTTTATGACATATGAGCATTGGGGCAAGTCACGTATTTATCAATTGTTAACAATGGAAGAGAGAACAGGCGGCCTACAGGCGACACCAGCTCTTGGACAGCCGCGTTTGTCCTGAAGTAAAGAGAGTATTTTAAATCTCTCCATGGAAAATTTCGACCTGCCCCGTTTGGTCAATGCTTTAGATGAAGCGATTCTGGAGGATAGTTGCCAGTTATAATCTTCAACTGCCTGCCCAGCAGCAAAAAAGCCACCGAAAAATGATTCTCAGTTGCAACCATCTACCTTAGAGGGGTCATATCACATTGCGCTGTTTTACAAAGTGTTCGGACGAAGTCACGCCAAGTCGCAGTATAGGAATGTCAAGATCCATGGGTGCAGGTGTTGTCAGCAGAAAAATGGCGGCCGTAGTTCCGGCGGTGATCCCCTCCACTGCCCATTTCACCACATCGGCGGAGCGGGCAGCGGACAAAGGGATATCCGGAAGTTGGAGGCGGCGGGCTGATCGATACTCTCATGCTGGCAGGGGACAGCCCCCTCGCCAGTCTGGTCAGCAAAGCCCTGAACCGGCGTTCACCACCGCCGCGGGCTCCTTCCGGAAAGTATGGAAACTGACCGAGCAGATCAGCTAACGCGGCCTGTCAACGAGTCAGTTGACAGGTCTTGATGATTTCAATATACTGATAGGCAGAAGGAGGGTTCGGTATGGACTTTCAAAGCTATTTCCCGGTTTGGAACAAGCTGACACCGGCTCAGCAGGAACGCATCCTTGGCAGCCTGATGGAGCGCAGGGTAAGCAAAGGGACCGTGATCCACAATGGAAGCATGGACTGCACCGGCCTTCTGTTGGTGAAGTCCGGCCAGCTTCGGGCCTATATTCTCTCCGACGAGGGGCGCGAGATCACCATCTACCGTCTGTTTGACCGGGATATGTGCCTGTTTTCCGCCTCCTGTATCATGCGTTCCATTCAGTTCGAAGTGACCGTTGAGGCGGAAAAGGACACTGACCTTTGGGTAATACCTTCCGAAATTTATCAGAGCATCATGGAAGGATCTGCGCCTGTTTCCAACTATACCAACGAACTGATGGCCTCTCGCTTCTCCGATGTCATGTGGCTCATGGAGCAGGTCATGTGGAAGAGTCTCGACAAGCGTGTAGCCGCATTCTTGTTGGAGGAAGTGTCTATCGAAGGGACCAGTCATCTGAAAATCACCCATGAGACCATTGCCAATCACCTGGGTTCCCATCGGGAAGTGATCACCAGAATGCTTCGATATTTTCAGAATGAGGGGATGGTCAAGCTGTCCCGCAGCAGCATCGAGATCACCAATGCCAAAAAGCTGGAAGAATTGAACGGTCAATAATAAAATGTCCGCCGAGTTGAACACAAGGCGGACATTTTCAGCTTTTTATCTGATTTTCAGCAGCTAACGCCCAGCTTTTTCCACAGCGGCTTTGAAGGCGTCGTCTGTTGCAGGTCGATCCAGCCTGACAGATGCTGTTTTGTCCTCCAGACTGACGGACTCTTCCGCAATACCGGGCAGTTCTGCCGCACACCGCTCCACTCTGGTGGACCAGTGCATACCGGTAATATCAAACTGTTCTCTTTGCATAGCAGCCCCTTTTTCTGTCTGTATCCCTTTGCAGGATCATATATGAGTTTGATTTACTGATCCATATTGCAATCTGCTTCTGAGGCTGCCACTTACCACAGCCTTACGACTCGTCAGGTCCTTGCCATGCCGTCCACGCTCAGCACAACGCCGGTGATGTAGGACGCCTCATCGGAGGCCAGGAACGCAAATGCGTTGGCAATATCCTCCGGCTGGCCCAGGCGGCGCAGCGGGATTCTGGCGATCATAGGCTCGATGACCTCCTTGGGCACCGCTTTCATCATATCAGTCTCCGTAATCCCAGGAGCAACCGCGTTCACGCGGATGCCCTTGGGTCCCAATTCGCGGGCCAGCGATACGGTCAGTCCATTCACCGCAAATTTGGATGCGGGATAGGCAAAACCGCTGGGCTGACCGGAGATGCTGACCATTGAGGACGTGGAAAGGATCACGCCCGTCCCCCGTGCCACCATACACTCTGCTGCGGCGCGGGTGGTATTGAATACGCCCTTTACGTTCAGATCCATGACCTTATCAAAGGTCTCCTCTGTGTATTCCATAAATGGGGTGCTTTCGGAAACGCCTGCGTTATTGACCAGGATATCCACACATCCATACTTCTCAGTGGCAGACCTGAACGCTTCCCGCACAGACTCCAGACTGGCCAGATCAGGGCTGATGCCGGCGATGATCGCATCAGGATATTTTTCTTTCAGCCGTTCAACCGCCTTTTCGGCAGAGGCTTGTGAACTTGCGGTCAGGATGACCCTAGCACCTTCTCCCAGGAACTTATCCGCCGTAGCATAACCAATGCCGCGGCTGCCTCCGGTGATGATCGCCACTTTATCTTTCAGCCTCATGGGAAGTGCCCCTTTCTGTTTTGATTTTCCCCTCAGTGTACAGAGGGTATGCTCATATTTTACCTAAAGAATACCGGCCGTTCCGTGATGACATCACACTTTGCTGTTCCGCGCCTTGCAGACCAGCTGGGTCATGGTCCCCATAGGGCAGTACACACACCAGCTGCGGGGTTTGAACAGCACCATGGTGATCAGGCCAAGAACAGTGGAGGTCAGCATCACGCTGTAAAATCCAAAGGCGAACTGCGCCACGCCGGGATGGAGGAATGTTCCGTGATAGCCCCACTGCCAGGGCAGCTTGAACGTCCACAGCAGCGTCACCACCTGCTTTAAGTCCTGTGCTTCCGCAAACACCAGATAGGTGTTCCAGAGCATCACAAAGAACATGGCAAAAAAGAATACCAGAAATCCATATCGGAATCCTTTGCTTTTCATCCACTTTGGAATGTCCTTTCTGCGGGAGAGACCGAAGCGGCCCCCCAGCAGGCCAAACAGCTGCCCTCTGCCGCAGTAGCGGTTGCAGTAGCCTTTTGTTCCTTTCACAGCGGAGATGATCAGCGGGATAAAGAAGCAGAAGAGCCCCAACCATGCAAACAGGATATTGAAAAAGCCCAAGATCAGATAGGTCAGAGAAACGACCCAGAGATGATCATACCAATGTCTTTTCATCTTTCCACCTCCCGGATCTCGACGACGCTGGCGGGACACTCTTTCGCGCATTTCCCGCATCCCACGCAGTTGTCCATATTCACCTGCGCCATTATGCCCTTCATAATCTGAATCGCTCCCAAAGGACAGACTTTCACGCAACAGCCACAGGCAACACAGTCCTCCTGCACAACAAAGGCTTTTCGTTTCTTTCTGATAGCAGACATAAGCACCCTCCCGTCATTGATCGGCATCATTATACCGGAGAGATCCACTTTCTTCCGTGATGATATCACCTTTTGAATATAGAAAAAGCCACGCTCTCCTGATGGAAAGCGCGGCTTTGGCAGTTTGCAGTTATTTGTCCATTCCACAGCTCATGGCTCTTTCAACCAATGCCCGGTCGTTTGTTACCGCATCATAGAAGCGGAACCCTCCGGCGAAGTTATAGGCTTCGTGGCCGTTGGCTTCCAGAATGCGGCAGGCAATATAGCTGCGCAAGCCGCTCTGGCAGGTCACATATACAGGCTTACCCGGCTCTATCTCATCCAGCCGGTCCCGCAAGTCATCCAGCGGAATATTACCGAATCCTTCCATATGGCCCCCAGCGTATTCGTCCGGGGTCCTGACATCCAGCAGGATTGCACTTCCATCCCTTGGAAGATGGTCAACGTCCTCCAGATACCACTGCTTCATGGTACCGTTTGCAATATTGTCGATCATGAATCCCGCTATGTTCACAGGGTCCTTGGCGGAGGAGTAAGGAGGTGCATAGGCCAGATCCAGGTTTTTGAGCTGAGTTGCTCTCATGCCTGCATGGATGGCGGCAGCCAGCACATCGATCCGCTTGTCCACACCCTCGTAACCTACGATCTGAGCGCCCAGCAGGCGGCAGGTCCCCTTCTCAAAGACCACCTTCATGGTCATCAGCTTTCCGCCGGGGTAATAACCCGCGTGGCTCATGGGGGACAGGATCACTTTGTCCACATCCAGCCCCGCCTTTTTTGCATTGGTCTCGTTGATGCCGGTAGTGGCGGCAGTTATATCAAATACCTTGATCACGCTGCTTCCCTGAGACCCCAAATAGCGGCTGTCGCCGCCGCAGATATTGTCCGCAATGATGCGCCCCTGCTTGTTGGCGGGACCGGCCAGGGAGATCAGGGCATCCTCGCCGGTGACATAGTGCTTCACCTGCACCGCATCGCCCGCGGCATAGATGTCCGGCACAGATGTCTCCATCCGGTCGTTGACCACGATACTGCCCTTGATCCCCAGTTCCAGACCAGCTTCTTTCGCGAGAGCGGTGTCCGGCGTGATGCCGATGGCCAGCACCACCATATCCGCATGAAGGGGAGCGCTGTCCTTCAGCAGCACATCCACACCGCCGTCCTTTTCCTCAAAGCCTTCCACGGTATATCCCAGGGCCAGCTTCACACCGTGCTTGCGTGCCTCTGCGTGGATAAAGGATGCCATATCCGCATCGAAGGGATTCATCAGCTGCTTGGGGCGCTGGACGATAGTGACATCCATGCTGAGCTCCCGCAGATTTTCCGCCAGTTCCAGACCAATAAAACCGCCGCCCGCCAGAACGACAGACTTGGGGTTATGCTTATTGATGTGATCTTTGATCCGGAAGGTATCCTCCACGGTGCGCAGAGTGAACAGATTCTCCAATCCAACGCCGGGGAGGCGGGGTTGAGCGGGCTTCGCACCAGGGGACAGGATCAGCTTGTCATAGCTCTCTTCGAATTCTTCTCCGGTCTCCAGATTTTTTACCGATACCGTTTTCCTGTCCGGGTGGATAGCCTTCACCTCGTGGCGGACCTTCATGTTCACACGGAACCGGGCGAAAAAGCTCTCCGGTGTCTGAAGGGTCAGTTCTTCAGGGGCAGTGATCACATCTCCGATGTAGTAAGGCAGACCGCAGTTAGCGTAGGAAACAAAGCCTGAACGCTCGAACACCACGATCTCAGCCTGCTCATCCAGTCTGCGGAGCCTTGCCGCGGCTGTGGCTCCGCCTGCCACACCGCCTACGATCACGACTTTCATATTATCGTTCCACCTTTCCCGCATAAGCTGCAATGCCGCCGATGTTGTTTACATTGCGATATCCCATACGCCGCAGCAAGCCGGCAGCCTGACGGCTCCGGGCGCCAGAGTGGCAGTAGACATACAGTGCCATATTTTTATTTTCTGCGACAGAGGCCACCTTGTCAAGAGCCTGAAGCGGAACATTTTTGCTGCCGGGGATATGGCCGTCTCTGTATTCTTCAGAGGTACGGACATCCAGCAGGACAGCACCGGGCGTGGCCAAATATTCCTTTACGCCCTGATCGATATCGGCTTGCTGGAAGAGATCGAAGAACCCCATCGTCATCCCTCCCTACAGCATCCCAAGAATTGCATTCTTGGGTCTTGCACCTATAGCCTGATCGACGATCTTTCCGTTCTTCATGACGACCAAGGTAGGAATGCTCACCACGCCAAACCGGCTCGCCAGCTCCGGCTGCTCGTCCACGTTCACCTTGCCGACCTTGATATCGTTGCGCTCCCGGGCGATCTCCTCCACGATGGGGACGACCATGCGGCAGGGACCGCACCAGGGAGCCCAGAAGTCCAGCAGAACGGGCTTGTCGGAATTCATCACTTCACTCTGGATGTTGTTCTGATCGATATTGATAGCGGACATATTCAGATCCTCCTTCTTGTTTCTTTATGGCTCTATCATAGCCAGATCCCGGCTGCATTTCCGTGATGACATCACTTAACGCGGGATTCCGCTCTCCAACTGCCAGCATCTTCTGAGTCGCTTCCGCCATGGCACTGTGCTCATGCTGCCGGGTGGAACGGACTCTCTGCCGGCCTTCTCTGACATTCAAAAAACTTCGTGACCAGAAAAGGGCACCACGCCTGTGGGAGAAATACAGGAGAGAATAAAAGCCGCAGGGAAACGTCGTGACGACTTGCCCTGCGGCTGTCCTTGATCCAGCATCGAAACAGAAGGAGGGCGGGGCGGCTGTGCCGTCCCGCCCTCCTATTCATGCAGGGGCGATTTACTTTACTTGGTCAGGCTCTCCACAAAGCGCATGAGGATGGTGGCCACCTGCGCCCGGGTTGCGCTGCCCTGAGGGGCCAGCAGGCCGGCATCTGTACCGGAGATCAGGCCCTCGCCCACGGCCCAGCGCACAGCCTCCAGGGCGTAGGCGCTGACGCTGGCGCTGTCCCCGAAGGAGGACAGGGAGCCGCCCCCAGTGGGACTGCCCGCATAGCGCCACAGCATGGTGGCAAGCTGCTCCCGGGTGATGGAACCGTCGGGATCAGAGCCGTCAGAGATGCCGTTCTCCCTGGCCCATTCCATGGCCTTTTCATACCACACAGCCCCGCCGGTGGTGTCCTGTCCGTCAAAGCGGGCCAGAACAGTCATCAGCATGGCACGGGTCATGGGGCTGTCAGGGGTGAAGGCGGTGTCACTGGTACCAGAGAACAGCTCATGGGCTGTGACGAAGTTGATGGCGTCCTTCGCCCAGTGGTTCCGAGTGTCATCAAAATTCCTGCTGCGGTCCACCAGCACCAGTTCAGCGGAGCCGGCCAGCTTGACGGTCATCCCCTCCTTAGTGGGGACGGACAGCTTCACCACCTCGCCGGTGTCCGTGTCCACGGCCACAGTGCCGCAGTCCACGTCGGCAGGGATGATCACAACGGCCTCGCCCACGGACTTTGGGACGGTGATCTCAGCAGTCACATCCTCGCCCGGCTCATCCACGGTCTTGATCTTGACACCGTTTTTGGTTGTCTCGGTGGTGGTCACAGTGCCGTCCTTCTGGGTCTCCACCACTAGGATGGAGCCGTCCTGGAACTTGGTGGTCTCAGTGACGGTGCCGGTTTTCTTGTCTGTGACAGTGGTGGTTTTGGAGCCGTCCCTGTTGGTGGTGGTCTCCGCGGTAGTGCTGCTGGAGCCGCCGCCACCGCCGGAGGAGCGGCGGGAGACGGTCACGGTGCATTCGCTGCTCCCTGCGGTGTAATTGTTCGTTTCAGCACAGGATGCGGTAAAGGTGTACCTGGCATCCCTGTTGTCCAGCTTGACAGATACGGTCCCATCCGTCAGAGTCAAAATCTTGGCCTCGCTGCCTTGGTCATCAGTCTGGGTGACGGCCACAGTGCTGTCCGCGGGGGCGGCCTTGACTGTCAGTTCCACAGTACCGCCGCCGCGAAGCTCGGCTTTGTCGGAAGAAATGGTGATGGCGGGGACAGCCTTGGCGATCTTCACAGTCACATTGCCGGTCACATCGTTGTGGTTGGCCTTGGCAGCCCTGTAATAGACGGTATATTCTCCTGCGTCGGTAAAGGTGGGATTCGTCTCGCTGTACGTGCCGTTCTCCGTGGTGGAGTAAGTCACAGCCGCGCCCTCTGCCGTTACAGTGATGGAGTGCGGCTGGCCGTCATAAGTGCCGTCGTAGCCCTGAGCGGTGACAGAGAAGTCGGCGTTGCGGATGGTGATCTTTGCAGATGCGCTTGCACTGCCATAGTTGTCCGTTTCGGCCAGAGTCGCCTTGGCATAGTAGATGCCCGCGGCAGTGGGAGCGGTTTCAGACTCATCCTTGGAACAATCTTCATTGGTATAATACCGGATGGTGATGGTACCATCTGTAATCGCATTGCCCGCGCTGGTCTTGGCCGCAGCAGTCATCGCATATGCAGTGCCATAGGTCACAGATACATCGGACATTGCAACAGTGGGGGCGTTGTCCCTGGTGATCTGGAATGTGACCTCGGCGGAATCGTTTCCGATCGTAACGGTGACCTTTGCCTCACCGACATCGATGTTATTGGAGTAAGAAACGGTATATCCACTGTTCAAAACCGTTTCACCACTCTTAATGATAACAGTGGGCTTGATCTCCTTGCCAGTGTAGACATGACCCTGGATAGCGTTCACGGTGTATGGAGTGGACTCACCAATTTTTTTGGTCCACTGGGCGTACAGGGTGGTTCCGTTGGGGACGGTGGAGGCCACCGCATCTGCCGCATAGGCTGTCCCCGTACCATCCGGTTTTGTATTCCATCCGGCACAGGTGTAGTCGGCTCTGGTAAAAGTACTGTTCATCAATTTCGTGGTCTGATCGCCTTCGGTGACCGCCTGAGCTTCCATGGTGCCCTCGCCGCCGTTGGCATCAAAAGTGATATTGTAGACCCACTTGGCGTAGTAGGTCTTGCTATTTTGATAGATATAGTCACCAGCCTCATTCTTGTTCGCCGGTGTCTGGAAGTTGGCATCTTGATACCAGCCGTCGAAGATATAGCCATTGCGTTCCACATCCATCAGCGTGTTACCTTCGCTGTTACCAATGGCTATGCCACCGTTAGTAACAGCAAAGGTATTTTGACTGGTGTAATTGGACTTCTGATTCTCAGCGGGAATATAAATAAGCTTATATCGAGTGGTTCCATAAGGTTTGATCTGATGGACTGTTCGACTTGTATCTAATATGCAGTTATCACTTGTAGATACCCAGCCAAGTGAAAACCCTGCTGTCAGTGTGCTGGGAACCCGAATTAGGCTGGTGACTTTTCCGTTATGGAGAATGCTATCACCTATCGACTCTACACCTTCAGGAATAATGAACTCGTTAACCGTTGCACCGGCAAATGCACCTGTGCCGATTTCTTTTAATTCAAAGTTCTCTGCGAATGTAACCGAAGTCAGAGGACACCCGGCAAACGCATTGATTCCTATGCTTTGCACCCGCGCAGGAATCGAAATCGCAGTTAGTTTTGATCTGTGGAAGCAACTTCTTCCTATCGTTTCTACGCTGTCCGGCAGATCAATGGAGGTTAAGGCTGTTGCGGTAAATACACCTACATCGCTGGAACTGGAGCCTGATAAGTGCTTTACCACGGAGCCAGGCGCAAAGGTTACAGACGTCAGCTTGGAACAGCTATAAAATGTTGCACTCAAGGTTTCCACCCCTGCCGGGATCGTTACATCTGTTAGACTGGTGCAGTATTGGAAAGCCATCCCACCAATCGATACAACATTCTGAGGAATGTCACATTTTCCATCTACGTTCGAGTTGAAGTGTTCCAGTGCTTTACAAGAGCCAAATGCACTGTCTTCAATGATAGTCAACTTCTCCGGATCCTGAAAGGAAACCGTTTGAAGTGCGGTACATCCATAAAACGCGGCTCCCCCGATCTCCACCAACGAGGCAGGGAGTTCAATGGATGTTAATTGAACCAGTGAATGGAAGCCATTCAGGTGGATTTCCTTCAATGCGCTTCCTGCTTCAAAGTTCACATTTTTGACAGCTTTGCACCAGACAAAGGCATTGGCACCAATGGTGGTCACATCTTTTCCGATTGTGATTTCAGTAATCGCCGTTTGAGCGCCTTTATCAGGAAAATACAGATACCAAGGAGCCTGACCCGCGTCAGGAAAATCCGCCATCGCACCGCTTCCGGAGATGACAAGCGTATAGGTGGGAGTAGACTCATCACCGTTGTTTTTCTCCAGATAGGCAGTGATATTGTTTCCCTCGCCCTCAGCGGAAATATCCCACGGATTTTCTTGTGTACCCTCTTCAGCTGTATATTCCAGCAATTCCACAGGGTAGAGAGCCATAATCACGGCATTGATGGTTTCATCGTTTTCCGCATCAAGGCCGTGTTCCTCGGCATAGGCGTAGATCTCGGAGATTTGGTCGCTGATCCTCTCCACCTGCTCCTCGTCCTCCGGATCAATATCAGCTGGGTCAGGCAGAGCCGCGATCAGCGCCGTAAGCTGTTCCTCCGCCGTGGGGCCGACAGGTTCTCCCTGTTCACCCGCCGGCTCCTGCTGCTCATCAGCAGGAGCCTCATAGGTGCAGGCGGTATAGTCCGCCGTGCAGATGGGGCAGTCCGTGTTCACGGTCTCCCCGGTACAAAGGGACTCGCAGATGCAGGCCGGCTCTTCCGGCCCGGCCGCCTCCTCCACCGGAGGCTCACCGTGGACCTCTCCAGGCTCCTCTGTGACCACGGCAGGAGCCACATTCTGCGGTCCCTCCGCCGCCAGCGCGCTCACAGGCATCAGCGATAATACCAGTACCAGCGATAAGAAACTTGACAATATCCGTTTTTTCATTTCTCGTTCCTCCTGTTACGATTTTCCAGACCGGGAATTAGAGCTGACCGGCCCCATTTTATTCCCATTCTTCCAGCGCCCGCCGACAGCGTTCCAGCCGTTTTGGGCTGACTTTCCCGGCGCAGACGGGAACAGCCGCACTTCTGCGGCCCCGCCCTGGAATAAATGGCGGCCTTCCAGATATGACCGTTGGGACACTCCCGCCAAGCCATCCGGCGGCTTCCCGCTGTCACGTGCTCCGGGGTTAGGTCGGGGGACGCACCACTGGGCGGCCACCTCTCGGGCCAGTAAGTACGCCAGTTCTTCTGTCTCCTGCCATAGGACCCCTCTCTTGGCGTCAGCGTCCTGTTTTTGACCGGTGCCCACTGGGTCAGCAGGACCAGCTCATCCCGCTCCGCGCAGTAGTCGTAGAGAGTCATTCGCAATATTTATCGCCTCCAATCTTTTCAGAATTCTCATTCTGTCCCATCATTTGCTGTATAGGCCATACAAAGAGAGATAAAGCGAATGAAAGGCGTCTTTTGCTGTTCTAAAAACAGGTAAAAAGCCGTAGCAAGGAAAGCCGCAAAAATATTCCATTTTGCGGCTCATATTTTTGTGCTCAAAAGCAGGTCCCGCTCTTGCTCTTTTGAAAAGAAAGTGGTAATATTTACATGGAATATGTAATTCTGGCAGTTTTATATTTACAGCAAATGAGACAGAATGAGAATTTCGACTTTACGATACAAGTCCCAGTCGGTCCAGCTGCCGCTGGTGTTCCGCCCCGGAGGTCAGGAGGTAGATGCGTGTGGTCTCGAGGCTGGAATGGCCCAGCACATCCGCCAGCTTCACGATGTCACGGCTGGCCCGGTAAAAGGCCGCGGCGAACAGATGGCGAAGGTTGTGGGGAAAGACCTCGCTGGCCGCGACCCCCGCCGTCTTGCACAGCCCCTTCATCTCCGCCCAGATCTGACGGCGGCTGAGGGGCGTCCCGTTTCTGGTGAGAAAGATCTCGCCGGAAGCGGTTTTTTGCTGTTTGGCGTATTTCAGCAGCTTGCGGCACAGCTTGCTGGGGATGAGGATGGTGCGGATCTTGCCTTTCAGGGCGACCTCCGCCCGGCCCGCTCTGGCCGCCTCCACGGTAATATACTGCACCTCGCTGACCCGGATGCCGGTGGCGCAGATGGCCTCCATCAACAGAGCCAGCCGCGTTTTGTTCTGCGCCTTTGCCGCAGCGGTGAGGGCGTTGTAGTCGGACCGGGTCAGGTCCCGGCTGTCATCCCGGAACATTCGCCGCTGGACCTTGAGAAACTTCACCCGGCAGTCCCCGAAGCCCAGAAAGTCCAGCAGACTGTTCAGGGCGGAGAGCATGGCATTGACGCTGGCGGGGGCGTAGCCCCGCTCCACCAAATGGGTCTTCCACGCCGCCGTCCGCTCCTTGGTGATCTCCCGCCCCTCCAGCCAGCGGGCGAAGGCCCGGACGTCCCGCAGATATTTCTCTACGGTGGCGGCGCTTTTTTCTTCCAGCCGAAGATGGTCCGCATACGCCTGGATGTGTTCCAATGCTGGTCTGTGTTCGCTCATGGTACTCCTCCTTGATGGTTCTATATGGCTATTTTACGGGTAAAGCAACGCCCACAGCGGCAAATACCTCTGTGGGCGTTCCGATACTGTCCCGCTTGCCGTGCTGACAGCTTGCCACTGACAGAGGGAACCTATGCGCTCGGCTGACGGTTTGACTTTGGGCGGTCACCGACACTTCGCCGCTCATGAGGCACATGCAGGCTTTTTCCATCTGCTTGGTCACACAAAAGCCCTCCATCCAGGTGGAAGCCGGTACACTGCGCAGCGCTTTATATTCCCGTTCGCTCATGTCAAAACCTCCGCAGGCCGCATTTGAGCGGCCGGTTTTTGATTTTTTTCTTCACTCCCCGTTTACTTTCATAGATTAGCCTGTTAAAATATAAAAAAGCGCGGCGGGACCTTGTTGGGCCGCCGGGAGGCAAGATTTTCTCTGGAGAAGGAGCACCCAATATGTCTAAATTTTTAGAGAAGGAATCCAGCGACACTCTGTACCGAGCCATCGTGTCTTTACAGGACGTGGATGAGTGCCGCCGCTTTTTTCAGGATCTGTGCACCGTGTCCGAGCTGAAAGCCATGGAGCAGCGGATGGAGGTAGCCATGCTGCTGGACCAGGGGCTGATATACAGTGACATCCTGGAGCGCACCGGCGCCTCCAGCGCCACCATCAGCCGCGTCAACCGCTGTCTTCACTACGGCGCCGATGGCTATCAGGCCGTCATCCCCCGTCTGAAGGAGCGTCAGGAATGAACAGCTATGGATTTCTGGCCGGCTGCTACGATGAGTTCACCACCGATGTGGACTACGCCGCCTGGGCCGAATACATCCAGCGCCACTTTGAACGGGCGGGCCTGCCCGGCTCCACTGTGCTGGATCTGGCCTGCGGCACCGGCTCCCTCACCCGCGAGCTGTCCCTGCGGGGATATGAGATGATCGGGGTGGACCTCTCCCCCGACATGCTGGCCCAGGCCGCAGAAAAGAACCGGGATGCGGAGGGGATCGCCCCCATTTTTCTGTGCCAGAGCATGGATCAGCTGGACCTGTATGGCACCATCGACGCCTGCGTGTGCTGTCTGGACAGCATCAACTATGTCACCGACCCAAAAAAGCTGCGGAGGGCCTTTCAGCGGGTCCACCTGTTCCTCATGCCCGGCGGGCTGTTCCTCTTTGACGTCAACACCCCCGCCAAGCTGGAGGGCCTGGATGGCCAGGTCTTTCTGGACGAGACAGAGGACGCCTACTGCGTCTGGCGGGCAGAGTATTCCCGCCGCCGCCGGGTCTGCTCCTACTTCATGGATATCTTCCGCCTGGAGGAGGAGAGCGGCCTGTGGGAGCGGGGAGAGGAGCTCCACGAGGAGCGGGCCTACACGCCGGAGGAGCTGACCAGCTATCTCCGCGACGCCGGGTTCACCCAGATCAAGCAATATGGAAATCTGAAGCACCGTCCCCCCAAGCCTGGGGAGGACCGCATCTTCTTCACCGCACGAAAGGAAGTCTGATCATGTCCGACCATATCATCCGCGCCATCACCGCCGACGGCTCGGTCAAAGCTGTCGCCATCACCGGCCGGGACCTGGTGGAGCGTGCCCGCACCATCCACACCCTGCTCCCCGTGGCCACCGCCGCCCTGGGCCGCACCCTGCTGGCCGCCTCCATGATGGGGGATATGCTGAAAGAGGACAACGGCGCCCTCACCCTCCAGATCAAGGGCGGCGGGCCCCTGGGCACCATTCTGGCTGTCTCCGACTGCGGCGGGAACGTGCGTGGCTATGTGCAGGATCCCCATGTAGAGCTGATGGAGAAGGTCCCCGGTAAGCTGGATGTGGGGGCCGCCGTGGGCACCGACGGCAGTCTCACCGTCATCAAGGACCTGGGACTGAAGGAACCCTATATCGGCTCTATCGGCCTGTTCTCCGGGGAGATCGCCGACGACATCGCCATGTACTTTGTGGAAAGCGAGCAGATCCCCACCGCCTGCGCCCTGGGAGTTCTGGTGGACCGGGACCAGAGCGTCCTGGCCGCCGGCGGCTATCTGATCCAGCTGCTGCCCGGCGCAGAGGAGGGCCTGATCGACAAGATCGAGGCCGGCGTTCGCCGGGTGGGCTCTGTGAGCCACGCCCTCTCCCGCGGGCTGGACGCCCAGGGCCTGCTGGAAGAGGTGCTCTCTGACTTTCAGCTGGAGGTCCTGGAGACCCACCCGGTGGAGTACCGGTGCAGCTGCAGCCGGGAGCGGGTGTCCCGAGCGCTGATCAGCATGGGACGTGAGGAGCTCTCCTCCCTCATCGCGGAGCAGGGACAGGCCGACTTGTCCTGTCAGTTCTGCGACAAGGTCTACCACTTCTCAAAGGAGGAGCTGGAGGGGCTGCTGTCCTCTATGTGACACCCCCTCCTATTGGGAAAGGATAAGGGCAGGAGCCCCCACGGAAAACCGTGGGGGCTCCTGCCTGCTTTTTATCTGTTTTCTTCCATGAGGTATTGTTCGATAAAATGGGAGGCCGTCGCCCCGTCCGCCGTGGCGGTCACGATCTGCCGCAGGGGCTTGGTCCGCACATCCCCCACGGCGAAGACCCCCGGCAGCCCGGTGCGGGTCGTCTCGTCAGCCTTGATATACCCCTGCTCGTCCAGTTCCACCTGCCCCCGGAAGAGCTCTGTATCCGGGACCCGGCCAATGGCCACAAAGATGCCCTCACAGGCCAGCTCCCGCCGTGCCCCGGTCCTCACATCCTCCAGTACCAGGCCGCTCACCCGCTTATCCCGCAGGAGCCCCACTGCCCGGCTGTTCCACAGGATCTGGATACCGCTGTCCTTCAACGCGTCCATGTACACCTTCGAGGCCCGCAGGGTATCCCGGCGATGAATCAGATAGACCTCTCTGCACAGCTTGGACAGGTAGAGTGCGTCCGCCACAGCGCTGTTCCCTCCACCCAGTACCGCCACTGTTTTATTTCGGTACATCATGCCGTCGCAGGTGGCGCAGTACGCCACCCCCCGGCCCCGCAGCTCCTGCTCCCCGGGCAGTCCCATCTCCCGTGGAGAGGCCCCGGTGGCCAGCACCACAGCCCTGGCCCGCACCTCCCCCTCACTGGTCTGGATGACCTTGGGAACCGCAGCCAGCTCCACACCGGTCACCTCGGCGAAGCGGGTCTCCACCCCGAAGCGCTCCGCCCCCCGCTGCATCTTCTCCCCCAGCTCGAAGCCATCCACTCCCCCTTCGAACCCTGGGTAGTTGTCCACCTGTCCGGTGGTTGCCATCTGTCCCCCAGGGGACAGCTTCTCCAGCACCACCACTGAAAATCCGCTGCGGGCGCAGTACAGCCCAGCGGTATATCCCCCCGGCCCTCCGCCGATAATCGCTACATCATAGAGCTTCTGTTCCACCTTGTGACCCTCCTCTCATTTCTGTGCAGGCAGGGCTCCTCAGCCCTCTATCGCGCCCTGCCCCTTCAGCCACTCCAGGATCGCCGCTTTGGAGGCCGGGTTGATGAGCTGCTCGCTGGCCTGCCCTCCCCGGAACAGGATCAGGGTGGGGATGGTCTCCACTTCATATTTCTGCGCCAGCACCTGAGCGTCGTCCACGTTCAGCTTGGCCACTGTCACCCGCCCCGCCAGTTCCTGCTCCAGCTGCTCCACTGCGGGGCCCAGCCGGCGGCAGTAGCCGCACCAGGGGGCCCAAAAATCCACCAGCACCGGCTGGTCAGCCTCCAGCGCCTCAGCCTGAAAATTGTTTAAATTCAGCTCCAACATGATCGTTTCCTCCTCTGTAGTCGTGTCAGTTTTTGTCTTATACTGTAATTATAATATTTACAGTTTGGATTGTCAACCCGTCCATGGCATTATTTTTACCTCACCCCTACGGTTTGTTCCCATCCCGCAGGGACAGAAATCGTAAAGAGAGACTTCCCCCAGGGACACACCATGAGACTGTGAATTATTTTTTCCGTTTTCCCTGATCTCATGCAAAAGCAGGCGGCAGATCAAAGATCTGCCGCCTGCTTTCTCCTCTTGTCACTGGATCGGCCCGCACTTCAGCGGGACCTGATTGTGCATGGCTTCCAGCACTTCGTAGCGCTCCATCTGGAGGTGCTTGGTCATGTTCAGCGCCTTCTCAATGGGGATCTCCACCAGATGTCCCTCGTTGGTGCCCACGATGCAGTTCATCCGGCCTTCTGCCAAGGCCTTGACCGCAGCATAGCCCATCCGGCTGGCCGTCTCCCGGTCCCGCGCCGTAGGAGAGCCGCCCCGCTGGATGTGTCCCAGCACGGTGACCCGGGGATCGATGCCCACCGTCTCCTGGATGCGCTTGCCGATCTCTACGGCACTGCCCGCACCCTCGGCCACCACGATCATAAAGTGGGTGTTGCCTGCCAGACGGGACTCCCGGATACGCTCCACCACGTCCTTCTCAAATGCTTTGATTGCCCATGAACGGGCCATGAATCTGGCATCGAATGTGGTCGTGGACATGCAGATGGAGGGAGTGCAGATATCCCTGGAGCCCTCTCCGACAGATCTGCGCGGCTTGACCCACCGTGAGCTTGGCGATCACACGGATACGCTGGCGCTTTTAATGGAAGCCCCCAATCCCGCCCAGGGCCGCCTGCGTGACCGCACCGATGAGGCGCTCGTCCTGACAGGCAAGTCGGAGACTTATGTGAAGGCCGGTGAGATTGGGCAGCTCTATGTGCCCTATGACGAAAATGGATGGCCCATTGAGGTGCGCTGTGCCCGCCATGTGTTTGGAATAGAGCGTATCCTGGCCAATTACAGCGAAATGTATGAGGAGCCGATCATTGTCACCGGGATGCCCAGCTATGATGAACTTGTGAAAAATGGAATGGGTCCCTACCTCAATGAGCCTACCACGTGATCAAGGCAGGATCGACAGAAATGAAAAAAGAAATAAAGTGGTCGATTGCGGCAGTACTCCTTCTGTGCATGGGAGTAGTTGTGTACTTTTTGTTTTTGAGGCCTGCTCCGGTGTCACATACGACCTTTTTCCTGGCTGAGGGGCTTGCAAGTCAAACTGAGTGTCACATCATGGACTCTGGGAAGGAGGGGCCGACAATTTTCCTGCTGGCCGGCACGCACGGGAATGAACCCGCCGGATTCAAGGGTGCGGAGCAGCTGCTGGAACGGCTTGAACCAAAGACGGGACGCATCATTCTTGTACCGCATGCCAATCAGCAGGCCATTGAGTTGAACCAAAGGACCGCATCGGATGGCGTGGATATGAATCGTTCCTATCCTGGCGCAGAGGATGGAAATCCCATTCAGGTCTTGTCTGCACAGATTATGGAGCTGATCCAAAAATATCAGCCAGTCTGCGTGGTTGATATGCATGAGGGAGTCAATTTCTACGGCGTAAACGGCAGCATCGGAAATTCTATCGTGGTGGGACAGACACAGAGCGGATTTATCAATGCTCTGGATATACTGGAGATGGTAAACAGCCAGAATGGCGATTATCCTGATTTTGCTCTGGAAGGAAACGCACCTGTTGGAAGTCTGAACTGTACGGCATCCAGGGAGCTGGGGATTGATGCGTTTACAATAGAAACCAGCCAAAAGCTGCCCATGGAAGTGCGGGTCAGCCAACAGGTTTTGATTGTTACAAATATCCTGCAGCAATATGGGATGGAGTTCAAACTGCGCCCGGAGTCCGGAGGATAACAAAGAGCACAGGCGTACAGAGCCAATTCTGTACGCCTGTGCCTTGTTGCTGTGCATGCTTGTTTAAAGAGGATTTTCCGCCGCAAGAGTGAAAAACTTTGCATTTTGCATTGGTTTTTGCTATTCTAAAAAAGAGCCCCTGTTGGGAAGTTTTGTGATTGTGAGGCCAGTATGGGGATAAAACGATTGTCTATTACTTGGAATGCGGTGAGAGTCTTCCAGGCGTTGGGACTGATGGCAGTTGGATTACTGACCCCTCTGATTTTTACAGAGCGGAATTTCCGGATCTATGATTTGCTCTATCAGGCGATGAATGAGCTGGATTCCGGTTTTCTGGCATTAGGGGCCATTCACCTGATTGCCCTGAATACCCTTCGTTCTGGTCCTGACTACTTGGCCATAACGCTTTTGATGGATGGGATTAGCATTCAGTGGAATGGACGGGAGATCCCCTTTGTTAAGATTCCATTCTGCTGCCTGTTCCAAATTTCACTTTACCAGGTCGTATATATGGTCTATTCCCTAAGACTGGACATCGGCATGCCAGCTATCTTAGTGTTTATCTGCATTGAATTGCTGACTCGGTTTTCTTTCCGCCTGCATTACAAGCTGATCATCATCACCCTGTTTCTCATTACCGTGCAGGGGCTGGATGTTTTGCCGGTCATGACAAAATTGGGATTTGGAAATGGTGAGATCTCCACTGATATCAAGGCCATAGCGCCCATTTTGGACGCTGAATTGCTTCTGACTTATTTTGTGCTGTTGCTTCTGTGCTTTTTTGCCACCGCTACTGTTTTAATGGGGCTTCTGGATCTGGAACAGCAGCATTTGATTCAGGCCCACCGAAAGGCGGAACAGGATGAGCTGCAGCTCTACCAGGCTAGAATGAAAAATATTGAAATGAGGTCGTTTCGGGAGATACAGAATTTGGTCCATGACCTCAAGACCCCGCTTACCACCATTCAGGGGCTGGCTGGACTTTCGGAGGAGCTGGTAGAGGATCCAAAACTGGCCAAATATCAGAGGAGGATTGTGAATGCGTGTGACCGGATGGGACAGATGGTTTCTGAAATTCTCTATGAGGACCGAATGTCCCTGGTCCCGACAGAGCGGCTTCTGCGCCTGACGCTCTCCTGCATGGCGTCAAACCCCTTGGTTTCTCGAATTTCTGTCCACAATGAGTGTCCTGAGGTTCGGGTATATGTGAATTCCATCCGTATGGCTCGAGCATTGGTAAATCTGCTGGAAAACGCATGTAAAGCGATTGACCCGGAGAAAGGGGAGATCCAGCTGATTGTATCCTGCTGCAGTGGGACAACCCATTGGGAAGTAGTGGACAACGGTATTGGCATAAACCCAGAGATCCTTCAGCGTATGTGGACGCATGGCTATTCTGAAAGCGGCTCCACAGGACTGGGGCTCAGCTTTGTGCAGCAGGTGGTTGACCTTCATCACGGAACAATAGAGGTAAAGAGCAGTCCCGGAGAATATACAAGGATCACGATCATCCTGCCTCAAAATAAAGGAGAGCACAATGGGAAAGAACATTTTATCAATTGATGATGACGAAGACATCCTCTATACAATTCAGGAGATCATTCTTCATCAAGGATGGACGCCCCTGCTGGCAAGAAACTTCAGAGAGGCCGAGCACATTCTGACGCAGTATGGAAATGGAAGGCTGGATCTGATCCTTGTGGACTATCACCTGCCTCAGCCGGACGGAATCCAGATTGTCCGCCGTATGAGAGAAATGGGGATCAATGTGCCGATTGTTGTGCTTACCATTGAAGAGCAGACAGCAGTCATGGAGCGTTTTCTAGAAGCCGGCGCAGATGACTATGCAGTCAAACCCATTAAACCTGTGGATTTGGTCTCCCGCATCAATACCCATCTGCGCTACCACGAGAAAGAGCAGTTTTACTCTGAGGCGGATAAGGGCATCAACCAATCTACATTGGAGATCATTGTATCCTGCCTTTCCTGTTCGGAAGACTATTTGGACGTAGGAGTCATTCAACGGCAGACAAATCTCAATCCCAAAACGATACATCGATATTTGCGATATTTGATTCGTGAGCAGATGGTTGAGGTCAAAAATACCTATGGAAAACGGGGGAGACCCAGAGCATTTTACCGATGGGCAGGCCGAAAAAGATAGATATCACAAAATCAATTGGAAACGTTCACCGTTGATAACCTGCATGCATACATATACAGGCTGGCCGGCGTTGCCGAATGCCACACTGCGGACCAGGAGCAAAGGTGCATTTTTCCGCAATTTCAGCCAACGAGCCTCCTCGGTGGTAGCCCGGCAGATCTCAACGATTTTTTTTGAGCCGTCTATGACCAAGTCTTTTTTCTCGCGCAGGACCTGGAAAAGCGACCCGTCCAGATTCTCTTGCAGCAGGAAAGCATAGTCCAGTGGAAAATAGCTGGTCTCAATTACCATAGGCTCGTCATTTACATATCTAAGCCGGACAATTTTTACAGTCTGGGAATTCTCATCCAGGCCAAGACTCTCCAGAATACTGGACTTTGGAGCAACGATTTCCTTCTGCAACAGCCTGGCGCCTGGTTTAAGCCCGCGTGCAAGACAAGATTCAGAGAAGCCTTGAATATGTGTATAATCCCGGCCATATTTAGGGGAAGTCACAAAGGTGCCCTTCCCCTGTTTCTTTTCAATAAGTCCCTGAGCTGCCAATTCATCCATCGCTTTTCGTGCGGTGATGACGCTGACCTGGTAATATTTCGCCATTTCGACTTCGGGGAGCAGTCTATCTCCGGGCTTCAATATTCCGGAGGTAATTTCTTTCTGCAGCTTTTCCATCAACTGCCTGTATAGTGGAACGACAGCATTGGCCTCCAAAATCGGTTTGCTCATGGATAATTACCTCCTATATACTCGGTAATCATATTATAACGACTGTTTTGGATTCTGACAACTGATTTCCAGTGTGATAGGATTAAATATTTTCTTGAAAGTATAGCTTTTTACAAATAGAAGAGTTTCTTCATTTTTGCAAGGCATCAGAAATAGCGAGCGGAGTGGTGGGTGAGGGGGTGTAAAGAGATTTTTTTAGTACGTATTGTTATATCTCGTTGGTCCCTTCACAGCACTCTTAAACTAGCATAGGAAAATATGATTAGGCAAAATCCGAGAAAGACGGCAAGGAAAGGCATCTAGAGCAGTTATAATATACGGAAAAGTATGCTGAAAATTTAATTGCTTTTCCCAAAATGTAATTTTAGGATTTAATGTATATGGGCTCTCGTTGCTGGTAAGGGAGGGACGGACGCTTGACACCGGGGGCGTGACATGCCATAATGAAAAGACCTTGAGGAAGAAGGAGAGCGTAAGGAGGAAAGCACCATGGCAAATATGGTAAAGCGGATCGGCATCCTGACCAGCGGAGGAGACGCCCCCGGCATGAATGCGGCGGTGCGGGCGGTGGTCCGCACCGCGCTTGGCAAGGGCATTGAGTGCGTGGGCATCCGCCGGGGCTGGAACGGGCTCATCAACAGCGACTTTTTTCCAATGGACAGTGACAGCGTCAGCCACATCCTGGACCGGGGCGGAACGATTCTGTTCACCGCCCGCAGTGAGGAGTTTATAAACGAAGGAGGCCGGAAGAAGGCGGTGGCCACCTGTAAGCTGCTGGGTCTGGATGGCATCGTGGCCATCGGCGGCGACGGCACCTTCCGGGGCGCGCTGGAGCTGTCCCGGATGGGCATCCCGGTGGTAGGGATTCCGGCCACCATCGACAACGACATCGGCTGCTCCAACTACACCATCGGCTTTGACACTGCCTGCAACACTGCCATCGAGTGCATCGACAAGCTGCGGGACACCATGCAGTCTCACGAGCGCTGCTCGGTGGTGGAGGTGATGGGCCGCCATGCGGGCTATCTGGCCCTCTATGTGGGCATTGCGGTGGGTGCTACCGCCGTACTGATCCCCGAGCGGGATGTGGACTTCTAAAATAATGTAGGTGGAAGTGGTTCCCGTTGAAGGGGACTGTTTCAGCGCCCTGAGCCTGCTCTGGTCATTGCCAGCACTGCCCCAACCAATGCAGAAGGGAATGGTGAGCTTCTCAGCCGGAAACGCAGTCAGAGAGTAGGTGGGATACTGCTGGGTCAATTCTTTCAGCATTAAGGTGTTGGTGGTCAGCTCAAAGCGATGCTGAAGTCGGTAGGTCAAAAAGGGCATCCCTTGCTGCTGATTAAACTGCCGTAGACGATCCCAAAGCGTCTGCCGCTCTGACTCGCTGAGGTCTTGGGGAGAATCAATAAACACCACGCAGGCTGTCGTCTCTCGTATGGCGGTTGCATCTAACTGTCGCAAAAAATCCTGAGATGTGATACAGTATTAAGATGCGTTCGAAAGAAATTGGGTCGTAAATGCGACAATTGCGTATATACACAGCCTCGTTTCTAGCCTGTTGGGGAGACTAGCTCCATTACGGAGTATTTATGCCCGCCGCCATATCACCAATGCCCTGGACGCCCTAGAGCTGATGAACATGGACGTGCAGTTCCTGGGTTATGGTGTGTTTATTGCCGTTATCATCGGCCTGATAATGGGCTTCCCCTCCTGGCAGATCCGCCTGGTAGAAGCCACCATCGTGGTTGCCTCCGGCGTGCTTACCGAGCATGAGGCTACGGCAACTATCAGCTGGTGGAGTGGGCTGCACCTCTGGGCTATCTGTTGGCCACCCCGCTGTCTTGGGAGGTCCCTGTATGAAGCGGAAGATATCCTGGCGTCTGCCCCTCCTGATGGTCCTGGCCCTTCTCTTCCTTTGCCGACCGGAAGTTCTGGCAGGCACACCCCGCCATCACCCTGGATACCCTGGACGAAAGCCGGAGCTACCAGGTACTGGAGGCCTTCTATTCCAAGGCATTCCTCCAGACGGAGGAGAATGTGTTCCGCTTATAGCAGTGCAGCGAACTCAGTGCTCAACTCAGGACACCTTTGATGAGTATGTGGAGCAGGTCCGGGGAAGTAGTTTTGTATGATACCGGCGTGGCGGCGGAGACGGCGGAGAACTGCTGACCCTGGTGCCAAAACGGTCGCTTTGTGGTGGTGGCCTACTGTTCTGCCCAGCGGCACTTGAGTCCCTGCGTCCGGGCGGCGTGGAGTCCCCCCACACAACTCTGGTCATTTAGGTGAATTTTGGTGGGTGCTTTAGGTGGACAACCTTTACATATTTGCAGGGCCGAAGCAAGAGAGACCATCCAACCTTGGCAGAGAGTCGGCCATACGATCTGTAACACCTGAACAGTTTTATATTCTGTTATTGTACATATGTGAGGTTGCCGTTATTTTCCCTACATTGATCGGACAATATCATAACCTATGTAAGCAATGCATGACCGTGAGGCTGTGCGGTTCGTTTTGTTGTCAGTCCTTCATGTAAGCGTCTACGATGCGTGCTTCCACTTCCCGGTTCCGCTCCAATGCCTTGCGGAGTTCTGGCAATTCCAGCAGACCTCTGGCGTTGGCGACGATGAGGGTGCGGTTGAGACTGGCCCCCACCCTGCGGACTTCGTAGATCAGCTTCGGCACATCGACGAAGGGTGCCTCCCGGATGGCAGCGCTGTTGATACACTGCCGGATAAACCGCTCACGGGAGCTCCGTATCTTGGGACCCTTTTCATTGAGGCCGGCAAGCTCCTCATCGGACAACCAGACGTTAATTTGGTTTGTTCTGCTTCGCATGGCTTCTCCTTTCTCCAGAGGCATAGGGGTGGAAGCCCTGTCAAGCGGACGGGTTCGGCTTCTTTCGCAGGGGCTGTGCTGAGAATATTTCTCATAGTTCTGTTTGACCCGTTCCACGCTTTGGCTATGGCATCATAGGTAATGCCATTCTCATAGATAGCTCGCACAAAAGTGACATCACCTGTGATGCCACGCAAAGGTGACGGAAAAACTGCCGTCATGGTTAGTCTCAGTTGGTTGAGTGACGGCAATTCTGTCGTCGCCTTGTGGTAGACGGCAAAATGCCGCCATGACAGCTTTGAGGGAGATTAAGTGACAGCAATTTGCCGTCACACTGTTTTGCCGTTTTCTCTAAATGGTGTTCCTGCCTCTGTTCAGCCGCGTTGTCTCGCTCTCCCCATGGCGGAGGTCATGGCGGAGCACCTCATTCAGACGGTCATTCAGTTGTTAGGGCAAAAAGAAGCCGGTACATCAAAACCAGCTCCAGCGGGATTTTTCGTTCTGCTGAAGCAAGTTTGATGTACCGGCCTTGTATTTCACAAGCGGCAAAAGGATGTGCTTATATGTGTTTGTGTTATTTAATTAGCCAATATATAAATGATTTTTCACCATATAGAACAAGTGTTTGTAAATATCTCACAGCCTGCGCTTAGCAAAAGCATTCACAATTTAGAAAACGAACTTGGAGTCAAACTTTTTGATCGAATAGGGAATCGCATTCATTTAAACCAATTAGAAAAGGAGTTCGCTCATTACGCAGAGTAAAGTTTGAACACACTACAGGTGGGACTACATTCTCTGGAGCAAAACAAATATGATTTTCAGGGGAAAATTCGCATTATCTGCCACGTGTTTGCCGACGGAATTTTGGACTGTATTTCGGAGTATATGAAACTAAACCCCTCTGTTCACGTCTATTTGTTTTAATCCAAATCAGGAGATACTCATCTGGCAGAGGGGGCAGACTTTTTACTGTGCTCCCAAGGCGAGTTGCAGAGCATCTGGGGTAAGTCAAGGATCGCAATTTCTCTGTATCAGGAGCAATATTACATTGTTATCTCTCCCAAATATCGGGTCTATCCCCCGGATATGGATTCCATCTCTCCCCTCTCCCTAAAAGAAGATTGGTTTATTGGAGACCTTATTTTCCCCGATCACTTTGGCTATGTGGATATACTGACCCATCTGGGAAACAATTTTGGCTTTATTCCAAAGGTTCGTTTTTGCACAGAGGACTTTTCTTCCAAGCTTACGATGGTGGGGGACGGACATGGCATCGCGGTTCTGCCCACCTCATGTATTCGGGCGGCAAAAAAGGTAAGATCGGGCCTTCAAATATTTCCCATTGAGAATTTTAACGAGACCAAAACCTCCTGTTTAACAAGAAAACCCGATTACCAGCTCTCAGAAGTCGGATTGGATTTTTGGTCATTTGTCCAGGTCTACTATCAGCAAATGAAATACCGAGGACAAGAAATTATTCTTGAATGATGTCTGCTCAATGATTCCAGGCTTATAATTGAAACCGCTTTCTGGTGCAGGGCCCTGTAATGTTCTCTCTTGGTGGAAGCCAAATGAACAGGTTTGTACTGATTTGGTGCGGAAAAAGCCGGTTACATACGCAAACCAAACGGAGTCCAGTAGGACACAGTCTGTCCTGCTGGTACGGCACGTATGTGACCGGCTTCTTTTTGTCCAAAAAGTTTTATGAAAAAGTTCTGTTTTGCACATGGAAAGTTGTAGTAGGAGATGGGGAGGTGTTCTTGCTTTCCTGGACTGCCCATCTCCCTTTGGACTTTCAAAATCTCCCTGTCTTGTGGAATAGCGAGCATCGGATTTCGCCCCCCCCCCACGGGGCAGAATCCATCCCCAGGGGAGTCCCCCTGAATACCCCCTTCCACAGCGGAAATCAGACAGAATGGAGGAATTATTTTGCGTACTAAAACTGAAAAAGTACGGCTGAAAATCAGATTGGATGAAACGGAAAAAGCCAAGCTGGAACATGGCGCTGCCCTGTGCAGCCTGACCCGATCCGAGTATCCCCGGCAACTCTGCCTGGGTAAGCAGCCCCGCCCCAAACAGCCGCCGGAGTTCTGGGACCTGCTGGACGCCCTGTATGAAGTCCACGGCCAACTGGAGCGGCTGGCAGCCTACCGCCTTGAAGTCGCCGAGGAATGTTCCCGGCTTGAGCGGCTTGTCCTACTCTTGCAGGAGGTGGCGTGATGGCGACCACCAGCCTGTGGCACATCAAAGGACGGCTCAGCGACCTGATCGCCTATGTGGAAAACCCGGCGAAAACCGTCCCCAAGGGCTCCGAGGACTTCTTCAATGTGTTTTCGTATATCCAGAACCCGCAGAAAACCGCGGACGGCTCCTTTGTCACCGCCCTCAACTGCCTGAAGCAGACGGCCCTCCAGCAGATGATCCTGACCAAACAGCAGTACGGCAAGGAGGACAACTACATCGCCTGGCATGGGTACCAGAGCTTCAAACCGGGAGAAGTCGCCCCGGAGCGGTGCCATGAGATCGGTGTAAAGCTGGCTCGTGAGATGTGGGGCGAGCAGTTTCAGCTCATCGTCACCCCCCATCTGGACAAAGGCCACCTGCACAACCATTTCTGCTTCAATTCAGTTTCTTTTCAGGACGGGCAAAAGTACAACTATTCCAAGGCTGAACGACAGCGTTTGCGGGACATCTCCGATAGCCTTTGCCGGGAGTATGGCCTGTCCGTGATCGAGCATGGCCGCAAAGCCCCCAGCCGCCCCGTCTGGCTGGACGAGCAGAGTGGTAAACCCACCCGGTACAACCTCAGCCCTGGACGCCGCTCTCAAGGTCAGCGTGGACGGGAACGACCTGCGGAAAGCCCTACAGGGAGCAGGGCTATGAGCTGGACGCCGACCCTGCCTGCCAATACGCCACCCTGCGGCGGACCGGGGGCAAAAAGGCGGTGCGGCTCTATCGGCTGGGGGAGGTAGCAGAACAGGGGCTTGTGGCAAACCTGGTGGTGAAAGACCACTCCCGGCTGGGCCGCAACCGCCTTGTGGTGGGGCAGCTGCTGGAGGAGGACTTTGTGCGGCTGAATGTGCGGTACATTGCCATCATGGACAACATCGACATCGCCAGGGGCGTGAGTGACATCGTGCCCATGCAGGATTTATTCAATGAGTGGCACGCCAAAAACACAAGCGACAAGGTACGGCGCGTCATGCAGAGCCGGGGCAATGCCGGAATACCCCTGACCACCAACCCGCCCTTTGGGTACAGGAAAGATCCGGAGGACAGGAACAGGTGGCTGGTGGATGAACCGGCAGCGGAGGTGGTGCGGCGTATCTTTCGCATGAGCGTGTCTGGCCTGGGGCCGACCCAGATTGCTAAAAAACTGCGCTCCGAGGGCGTGATGACCCCTAGTGAGTACCAGCACAGCATCGGCGTGAAATGCCCGGTAAGGCCCCCGGCGTTCCCACACAACTGGTGTTCCGCCACCGTAACAGACATCCTGGACAGGCAGGAGTACACCGGCGACACGGTGAACTTCCGCTCGTTCAGCCGGTCCTTCAAGCAGAAGAAACGGCTGAACCGACCCCAGGAGGAGTGGAAGGTGTTCCCGGACACCCACTCTGCCATCATCGACTGGGAGACCTTCGCCTTGGTCCAGGACCTTCGCCAGCACCGCCGCAGGCCCACAAAAACCGGCATTGTCAGTATGTTTTCCGGGCTGCTCTATTGTGCCGACTGCAGCAGTAAGCTGGGGTATAGCGCCACTAATAACTACAAGCATGAACAGGCATTTTTCTTTTGCTCCGCTTATCGTGGCAATTCCGATCTATGTTCCGCCCATTTTATTCGAGAGAAAGTGGTTGAAGAATTGGTACTTGAGGGCCTGCAACAGCTGTTGTGGTACGTTCAGGTCTATGAAAAGCAGTTCGCCCAGGAGCAGATGGAGCAGTTTGGTCTGCAAGAGCGGAGGGAACTGGATGCCAGACAGCGGGAATTGGAGAAGGCCAAACAGCCCGTGATAGAAATAGACGGGCTGATTCAGAAAAGTTACGAGGACATGAGTAAGGGGCTTCTCAGTGAAGAACGATTCTCCACGCTGACGGTATCGCTGGAAAGCGAGCAGAAGCGGTTGAAAGAGGCCATCCCGGAGATGGAGGCAAGTGTGGAAACCGCCACGGACAAGGCCAATGACCTTCAACATTTTATTGAGCGGGCCAGACAGGTGACGCGGCTGACGGAGTTGACGCCGGAGATCGTCCACGAGTTCATTGAGAAGATCATGGTGTCCCAGGCTGACAAGGTGGATGGCAAACGCCATCTGCAGGTAGATATTTACTACAAGACCATTGGCCTGTGGTGCGCCCCCTCCCCAGAAGAAATGGAAGAACTGTTCCAGAAATATCTTGCGGCACAAAAGAAAAAGACGGCGTAGCGACCGCCACAACGTCCAAAATTAAGGATCAATTTCTTTACAGATTAGACGAAGGCCGACACTTCCTTACGGAGTGTCAGCCCTGTGGCAGGTTGCTGCTCGGAACCAAAATAGAGACAGAGGGGTACCCTCTTCACTAGGAAATACTCTCCCCTCTGATAAAAAATCGGAGCAAGCGCACAAACGCTTACTCCGACCATGTCTTGTCCAAACACTATAGATGCCGTCACTCCCTAGTTCGTACTCAAACCACATCACAGCCCAGCAAAGTGGTTATGATGCGGAAGAAGGAACAGCAGAATGAGCGCACTCTAATTTCAATAAAAATCGGAGCAAGCGATATAACGCTTGCTCCGACGCTGGAGGTGCCACCCAGATTTGAACTGGGGGTGGAGCTTTTGCAGAGCTCTGCCTTACCACTTGGCTATGGCACCAAAAATATGGAGCGAGTGACGGGGCTCGAACCCGCTACCTCCACCTTGGCAAGGTGGCGCTCTACCAGATGAGCTACACTCGCATATTGTGCCCTGACGGGATCATTCTTATCCCGTCAGGGACTTGGTGCCTCCGGTCGGAATCGAACCAACGACACGAGGATTTTCAGTCCTCTGCTCTACCAACTGAGCTACAGAGGCAAATGGCGACTCGGAAGGGACTTGAACCCTCGACCTCCGGCGTGACAGGCCGGCGTTCTAACCAACTGAACTACCGAGCCAGGTAGTCATGGGATGGGGCCAATGTGGTGGGAACAACAGGGCTCGAACCTGTGACCCCATGCTTGTAAGGCATGTGCTCTACCAGCTGAGCTATGCTCCCCCGGTTTGCTGTCGCTGTCTCACGACGGCTTGCTTATTATACTAAAGTCTTTCCATCTTGTCAACCACTATTTTCACTTTTTTTGCGCAAATTTTGGTTTCCTCTTTTTTGCTGCCCCGGACCAGCAGACAGCAGGCCCACCGGTCCGGAGGCATCCCTATTTCTACATCTTCCGTTCTGCGGGGGCCGGGGACTTCTCCCCCTCCCGGGCGAGCTCCGTACGGAAGAAGTGGAGCAGCATCCCTCCGCTGCACAGGAAGGTGATGAAGTCCGCCACCATCTGGGTCATCTCCAGCCCGGTGAGATCAAACAGCCTGGGCAGCAGGAAGATCAGAGGGATAAAGAACAGCCCCTGCCGGCATACGGCCAGGAAGGAGGCCCTCCAGGAGCACCCCAGCGACTGGAAGAGCATGTTGGCAAAGACCAGCACCGCCCCCAGGGGAAGGCTGACACACTGGAACCGGAAAGCCCGGGCCCCGATGGCGATCACCTCCGTGTCCTCCCGGAAGAAGTGGATCACTTGGGGTGCGAAAAGAAACCCAATGACGGCCGCCGCAGTCAGCACCAAGGTGCAGGACTTCATGGAGAACTTCACGCTCTCCCGCACCCGGTCCAGCCGCCCCGCACCGTAGTTGAAGCCTACTACAGGCTGAAACCCCTGGCCGAAGCCGATGACGACGGACATGATGAAGGTAAACACCTTGGTCACGATCCCCATGGCGGCCACCGCCGGGTCGCCGTAGAGCCCCGCATTGAGGTTCAGAGACACGGAGGCCACACTGGACATGCCCTGCCGCAGGAAGGATGGCAGACCGCTTTTCAGGATGTCTCCATACACCTTGGCCTCTCGAGCGATGAGCCGGGGGCTGACCCGGATGTCGCTCTGCCCTCGCACAAAGAAGGAGGCCAGGATAGCCAGGCTGACGCACTGGCTGAACAGGGTGGCGATGGCCGCCCCGGAGATGCCCATGTCAAAGGTGAAGATCAGGATGGGGTCCAACACGATGTTCAGCAGTCCGCCGAATCCCAGGCCGATCACCGACCGGTTGGCCTTTCCCTGCCACCGCAGCAAATTGTTGAGGATATAGGCCAGGATCATCACCGGGGCACCGAAGATGATATACCTGGCGTAGTCTAGGGCGTAGGGATAGATGGTGGGGGTGGCCCCCAGCAGCCAGACCAGCTCATCGATCCAGACGAAGCAGACGGACATGAGCAGCAGCCCCAGCACCAGTCCCAGAATGACGGCGCTGGATGCGTACTGGTCCGCCCGCTCTTTCCATCCCTTCCCCAGCAGCCGGGAGGTGATGCTCCCCGCCCCCATCCCCACGGTGAAGCCCACCGCCTGGATGATCGCCATGAGGGAAAAGACGATGCTCACCGCTCCGGAGGCGCTGGTGGCTCCATCCCCCGCGCCGATGTGGGAGACAAAATAGGTGTCCGCCATGTTGTAGATGGAGGTCACCAGCATGCTTATGATGGTGGGCACCGCCAGCCTGCCGATCAGTCCCGGGATGGGGGCCTCCAGCATCTGTTTCCGCTGTTCTTCCGGACTTTCCCGCTTCACTTTTTTCTCCTTTCCGCCTTTCCCGGCTTCTCTCCCTGCCTTCCTCTCTCCGCCGCCCGCCAGCGGTAAAAAAGCGCCCCATCCCTCCGGTCTCTTCCGGGGGGATGGGGCGTCGTTCCTCTTAAAACGGCAGTCCGAGCCCGCCGGTCAGTTTCTGCATGGTGGAAGCCGCATCGTTTTCCGCAGCCCGCAGCGCCTCGTTGACGGCGGCCACGATCATGTCCTGGAGCATCTCCACGTCATCCGGGTCCACCGCCTCAGGATCGATCTCCAGCGCCTTCAGCTCCCGCTTGCCGGTCACAGTGGCAGTCACCACCCCGCCGCCGGCGGCGGCCTCGTACTCCTTCTCCTGGAGCTCCTGCTGCATGCGCATCATATCCTGCTGCATCTTCTGGGCCTGCTTGAGCATGTTGGCGTTCATTCCCATGCCGCCCATGCCGCCGCGGCCTCCAAAGCCCTTTGCCATATCCATCCACTCCTTATTCCGATATAACCATATCACTTGATGATGATATTGTCAAACTGTTCCCCAAACTCCAGCAGGGCGTCCAGGGCGTCCCGCTGTCCAGCTTCCGGGGACTGCCCCGTGCCCAGGTCCTCCGGAGAGGGCTTCCCGATTTGGAAGGCTACTCTGGCCTGCCCGCCGAACCGCTGCCCGGCGGCCTGTGCCAGCACCTCCGTGATGTTGGGCTTGTTGAGCATCGCCTTGGTGAATGCACTGTCCACCCACAGGGTCAGCACCCCGTTTTTCCAGGTCCCCACCGTCTTTTCCGGGTTCACCAGATAGGGCCCCGCGGAGGGCAGCTTTCGCTTGGCCTCCGCCGCGAAGGCGGGCCAGAAGGAGCTCTCGCCCCCAGCGACGGCCGGCTGGGCAGGCGGGACCGCCGCAGGCCGTCTCTCCGGCTCTTCCAGGGTCCGCTCCTCCTCCGGTTCCTCCGGCAGGGGCGGACGCTCCTCCGTCCAGGGAGGAGCCTCCACGGGCGCCGGCTGAGGCCGGGCGGGCTGCTGCGCCGCCCCGCCGTCCCCCGCCGAACCGGCCGTCTGCGGAGCCGGGACGCCGGAGGCCAACTGCTCCTCCAGCCGGGCGATGCGGGCGGACAGTCCGGCCGCCGAGTCGTCCAGCGTCTCGTCGCACAGGCGGATGAGGCACAGCTCCGCGTCCGTCCGCCGGCTGCTGCTGCGGGGCAGCAGCGCGGCAGTGTCCTGAAGGCGGTTGAGCATCTGGAGCAGGCGGGGCGCGGTGAGCAGCTCTCCCAGGCCGCGCATGGTGGTCTCGTCATATCCACCGGTCAGCAGGGCACTGCCGCCTCTGGGGGCCGTCTTTCTCATCAGCAGATCCCGGGCCAGGGAGGACAGCTCCCCCAGCACCGCCCCCACGTCCTTTCCCCCGGCGTACAGCCGGGACAGGGTCTCCAGGGCGGCGGCAGTGTCGTGCCGGGCGGCCAGCTCCATCAGCCGGGCGGTCTCCAGATTTCCCGCCAGCCCCAGGGTATCCAGCACCGCCTGCTCGTCCACCTGCTGTCCGCCGCCGGAGCACTGGTCCAGCAGGGAAAGGGCGTCCCTCAAGCCGCCATCAGCCAGCCGGGCCAGAAGGGCCGCTCCCTCCGGGGTCAGGTCGATGCCCTCCTGCCCCGCCACATACTCCAGGCGCTGGGCGATCTGTCCGGGCAGGATGCGTTTGAACGCGAACTGCTGACACCGGGAGCGGATGGTAGCCGGCACCTTGTGCAGCTCCGTGGTGGCCAGGATAAACATCAGGTGGGACGGCGGCTCCTCCAGGATCTTCAGCAGCGCATTGAAGGCTGGGGTGGAGAGCATATGGACCTCGTCCACGATATAGACCCGCTTACGGACCGCCGCCGGGGTATAGACCGCCTCATCCCGCAGGGCCCGGACCTGGTCCACGCCGTTGTTGGAGGCGGCATCCAGCTCCAGCACATCCAGGATAGAGCCGTTTTCAATGCCCAGGCAGGCCGGGCACTGATTGCAGGGGTTGCCGTTCACCGGGCTCTGGCAGTTCACCGCCCGGGACAGGATCTTGGCGCAGGTGGTCTTGCCCGTCCCCCGGGTCCCAGTGAACAGATAGGCGTGGGACAGCCGCCCCCCCGCCACCTGCTGCTTCAAAGTGTCGGTGATATGGCTCTGGCCCACCACATCGTCAAAAGTGCGGGGCCTCCATTTGCGGTACAGGGCCTGATACACGATATCACCTCAAATCCTTTTCTCTGCCCATCCGGGCAAAAAATACTCGATGCAGAGCAAGGCCGCACACCGGCCTTTGAAGCGTACACTATACCCGTTACCTGGACAGCCGGCTCAAGAACAGTAACCCCGCGGCACACGCGGCGGGCCGCTTAGTGCTGCTCGGTTCCCCGCCTGACACGGTTCACGGAGCCGCGTTGCGCGGGACCGGTCTATCATCGCTGCTTATCCAGGTCAGACAGCACAATGCACGTCCGGGGGCCGGGATTCATCCCTGCTGAAGCGGGTTGCAGGAACAGGGCACCGCTATCTCCCCGACTAGTGCGGCCTTGCCCCACACCGAGGTCTGGAACAAAGCTGGGATATATTATACTGCATCCGGCAGAATTTATCAACAGGATTTTTCACGGCCTTTTCCCATCGGAGGGAGCGCCCCAGCTCTCGCGCAAAAAGGCGCCCCCGGGCCGTCGGTCCGGGGGCGCCCGCCCTCATTGGATGTGCACATGGTCGTTGATATGCTTCATGCAGTAGCAGTAGTAGCCGTTGCATTTGGAACAGTAGCGGAACTCCATGTTGGGGTCGTCCGCGTCGGTGATGCCGCACACGGCGCATTTGTGGAGATAGCCCTTCCGGTTCTGGACTTCCTTCTGAGCCTTTTTGAAGTTGATGGTCTGAGGATCGACCCGGTGAGCAGCCCGGCTGCTCCCCCGGCGGAGGATGGCCATCAGATCGTCCCAGAAGAAGATGAAGTAGTTCAGGATGGCCACAATGGGGACCATTCCCTGGACCCAGTTGCCGTTCATAAAGTAATGACCAATATCAAAGGCAAAGAGGGCCGCATCCACCCAGGCCAGCCACTTCACTTTCAGGGGCAGGATCCCGTAGAGCAGCACCCGCATATCCGGGTACAGGGTGGCGAAGGCAAAAAACATGGACATGTTCACGTAGTACATGCTGGCAGTCTCCAGGAAGGCACCAGAGATCCAGTAAGTCACCATCCCGGTGAAAATGTTCAGCAGGACGCCCACCCCGTAAAACACGGTGAACCGGGTAGACCCCCACTGGTTTTCCAGAGCGTTTCCGATGTAGTAGTAGAACAGGGTGGTCAAGGCAAACCACAGGATGAAACCGCCGCTGGTGGGGACGAAGATAAAGGTGAGCAGCCGCCACACCTGCCCCTCCATGATCAGGGCCGGGTAGAACCGCAGCATAGCGGAGAAGTAGCCGTTGCTGAACATATCCATCAGATAGACCGCTACATTGGCGATGACGATGTACTTCATCAGACCTGGGATGCCGAGCCGGGGATGCTTGTAGCAGAAGCGGTCCAGCCAGCGGGAAATCGCGCCCATACAGGAGCCTCCTAACATTTGTGTCAAATCGTTTTTCATTGTACCCCGGTTTTCGGGAATTGTCCATGACAAATCTGTAAATTATTTGTCTTTGTCTCCCATGGGCCGGAAAGTTTTCTCATTCAGCATTGAATTTGTCTCCGAAACATTGTAAAGTAAAGAAAGAAATTTTTTAGTTTCGCCCACGAAAGGATGGTCTTTATGGAGAATTTCAGCCAGAGCGCCCCTGTCAACATGGCCCCGACCGGCATCGCCACCTTTGCCAAATGTCCCATCTGCCCTGACATCCGCCAGATCCAGGCTGACATCGCTGTCATCGGCGCCCCCTGCGATATGGCTATCCAGGGCCGCCCCGGCGCCCGGCTGGGCCCCCGGGGCATACGTACCCAGTCCACCCGCTTTCGCTTCAGTCCCCAGGGTTCCTATGATCCAGAACGGGACGACTACTACCTGAGCACCGAGAAGTGGTCGGTGATGGACTGCGGCGACATCGACTATGTCCCCGGCGATCTGGAGCAGACCTTCGGCAACATCGAGGCCGCGGTGCGCCTGCTCCGCAGCCGGGGCTGCCTGCCTGTGGTGCTGGGGGGCGACCACTCCATCTCCATCCCGGTCGCCCGGGGGCTGGACCAGTCCGGCCCCTTCCATGTGATCCAGCTGGACGCCCACCTGGACTGGACCGATCAGCTGGGCGGGAACCGGCTCTTCAACGGCCATCCCATGCGCTACATGTCCCAGCTGCCCTATGTGGACCGGATGGCTCACCTGGGCATCCACGGCATCGGCAGCAGCAAGCGCTCCGACTTCCAGGACGCCCGGGCCTATGGGGCAACGATCCTCTCCGCCCGCCAGATCCGGGCCATGGGAGCCCAGAAGGTTCTGGAACAGCTGCCCCAGGGCGGGCGCTACTATGTCACCATCGACATCGACGCTTTCGACTACTCCATCGCCGGCGGCACCGGCTCCCCCATGCTGGGCGGCCTGCTCTATGACGAGGCGGTGGACCTGCTGGAGGGCATCGCCCAGCTGGGCGAGGTCATCTGCGTGGATCTGGTGGAGGTCTCGCCCCCTTATGACGACGCGGCGGGCACCACCTGCTATCTGGCCGCCCGGATCCTGGCCGACTTCCTGGGCTTCATCACCAAGGAGCGGGAGCGCAGGGGAGAACGCTGATCCCCATCCCCATCAAATCAAAGGAGCAAATGATATGAGCATCGTGAAAGACCTGTCTCTGTCCCCTTCCGGCCTGCAGAAGATCCAGTGGGTCCGGGACTTCATGCCCGCCCTGGGCGGCATCGAAGAGCGCTTCCGCCGGGAGAAGCCCTTTGAGGGCCTGACCATCGCCGTCTCTGTCCACCTGGAGGCCAAGACCGCCAACCTGGGGCTGGTGCTCCGGGAGGGGGGCGCCCAGGTGTATCTCACCGGCTGCAACCCCCTGTCCACCCAGGACGATGTGGCCGCTGCCATGGCCAGCCTGGGGGTGGAGACCTTCGGTGTCCACGGGGTGGACATGCGGGGCTATGAGGACCTGCTGACCGAGACCCTGAAGTGCCACCCCCACCTGATCGTGGACGACGGCGGCGACCTGATCTCCCTGCTGGGGGGGCGGTGCGCTCCCTACGGGGACCGGCTGCTGGGAGGCTGTGAGGAGACCACCACCGGCATCCACCGCCTGTACGCCCGGGAGCGGGCGGGCATCCTCCCCTGCCCCATGATGGCGGTAAACGACGCCAAGGCCAAGCACTACTACGACAACAAATACGGTACCGGCCAGTCCACCTGGGACGCCATCATGCACACCACCAACCTGATGGTAGCGGGCAAGACGGTGGTGGTGGCCGGCTACGGCTGGTGCGGCAAGGGCATCGCCATGCGGGCCAAGGGCATGGGGGCCAACGTGATCGTCACCGAGGTGGACCCCTTCAAGGCCCTGGAGGCCACCATGGAGAACTTCCGGGTGATGCCCATGGACGAGGCCGCCCGATACGGCGATATCTTCGTCACCGCCACCGGCTGCAAGGACGTGATCGTGGAGCGCCACTTCCAGGTGATGAAGCACAATGTCCTGCTGTGCAACTCCGGGCACTTTGACTGTGAGGTAGACGTGGCCCGCCTGGGCCAGCTGGCGGAGGAGCGCTTCCCCCGCCGGGCAGGCATCGAGGGCTTCCGCCTGCCCGACGGCCGCGTTCTCAACGTGCTGGCGGAGGGGCGGCTGGTCAACCTGGCCGCCGGAAACGGCCACCCGGCGGAGATCATGGATATGTCCTTCGCCGTCCAGGCCCTTTCCCTGGAGTGGATGGCCAGGCATGCCAGAATGCTGGAGAAGAAGGTCTACAACGTCCCCGAAGAGATCGACGACCAGATCGGCCGGGTGAAGCTGGCCGCCATGGGGCTTTCCATCGATACGCTGACCCAGGAGCAGAAGGATTATCTGGCGGGCTGGGAGGCCTGAACCGGGGCCGGCTGCATCAGCGGGCAGGCTCTCCTGTGGGAGAGCTACCAGCAGACACATCTTATCGACTGTAAAAAGGAGAGCTGTATGAACGACTTTCAGTACTATACCCCCACTAAGGTGGTATTCGGCAGGGGCACCGAGGAGCAGGCGGGCCAGCTGGTGAAGGAGCAGGGCGGGACCAGGGCGCTGGTCCATTTCGGCGGCCGCAGCGCCAGGGAGAGCGGCCTTCTGGACCGGGTGCTGGCCAGTCTGGACCGGGCCGGCGTGGCCCACGTGGAGCTGGGCGGCGTGGTCCCTAACCCCCGGCTGTCCAAGGTACGGGAGGGGATGGAGCTGTGCTGCCGGGAGGGTGTGGACTTCCTGCTGGCCGTGGGGGGCGGAAGCGTCATTGACTCCGCCAAGGCCATCGCCCTGGGGCTGGCCTACGAGGGGGACGTGTGGGACCTGTTCTCCGGCCAGCCTGCCCAGGACTGCCTCCCGGTGGGGACTGTGCTCACCATCGCCGCCGCCGGCAGTGAGATGAGCAACTCCTGCGTCATCACCAACGAGGACGGCTGGAAAAAGCGGGGGTTGAACACCGACCTGTGCCGCCCCCGCTTTGCCGTGATGGACCCGGAGCTCACCTTCACCCTCCCCGCCTATCAGACTGCCTCCGGCTGCGTGGACATCATCTACCACACCATGGAGCGCTACTTCTCCGGCCCTGAGACGGTGGAGCCCACCGACTCTATGGCGGAGGGGCTGATGCGCTCCATGCTGGAGCTCTCCCGCCGGGTGGTCCGGGACCCCCGGGACTATGATGCCCGTGCCGGCATCATGTGGGCGGGGAGCCTGTCCCATAACAGCCTCACCGGCTGCGGCCGGGGCGGCTGCGGCCGCATCGGGGACTGGGCCAGCCACCAGCTGGAGCACGAGCTGAGCGGCATGTTCGACGTCACCCACGGGGCCGGTCTGGCCGCCGTCTGGGGGGCCTGGTCCCGGTATGTCATGGACGCGGCCCCTGAGCGGTTCGCCCGCTTCGCCCGGGCGGTGATGGGGGTGGATACTCCCGGCTCCGACGAGGAGACCGCGCTGGCCGGCATCCGGGCCTTTGAGCACTTCCTCCGCTCCATCGGCATGCCCACCACCGTGGGGCAGCTGGGCATCACGCTGGACGAGCAGGCCATCGAAAAGCTGGCCTGGATGTGTACCTTTGAGGGCAGGCGCACCATTGGCTCCTTTAAGGTGCTGGGCCTGGAGGAGATCAAGGATATCTACCGGGCGGCCCGATAAGCTGTTCATGAAAAACGCCGTGGCGTATCGTTTCCGATACGCCACGGTGTTTTTATTGAGTGGATGAAATCAGACTCCCCCGGCGGCTTCCAGCGGTCCGCAGGTCATGTTTCAGGTCTCTCCGCTGTTCTCGTCCTCCCCCTCCTCCTTTGACGGATATCCGATCTTCAGCGTCATGCCGTCGTGCCAGATCCCCGCGCTGCGGGTGATGGGCAGCTTCTGCCCCTCGCTGAAGCCGATGGTCTCCCCGTCCCGGAGGGTGACATCCTGCTCCAGCACATAGGAGGCGATGTCCAGCACAAACCCCCGCAGGTCCCCGGGCTCCGCCCGGGTGTCCAGCACCTCCAGCTCGTCCTTGCCGAAGGCGCGCAGCCCCTCGGTGTAGGCGCACAGGCCTCCCTCCCGGCGGTACAGCCCCGGCCACACCAAATTCAGCAGGGGAAGGCTCCCGTCCTCCATCATCTGGGCCGCCTCCAGATAGAACTCCGGCTGGTACACGGTGCCGTTGGCGTAGATGCCCAGCACGCCGTCCTGTCCACAGGCAGCGCACACCAGCTTCACCTGGAGGCGGGCGGCCTGCCCCACATCTCCGTCCCGTGCCATGGTGGACACCAGGATCTGCCCCCGGTGCCGGCGTGTGGTCTCCTCCGCCTCGCTCCACAGGTAGTTGCGGCCCGCATTCTGCTCCGCCTCCCCTTTGGGCACGGGGAAGGGGTAGAGGCTCACCGCCGTCAGAAAGCCCTCCGCCTCAAAGACCAGGGTGCTTCCCCCCTCCCCGCTGTCCTTCTCCTCCGTCATGCAGGGGATGCCCCAGTCGTCCCGCAGGGTCCGCTTAAATTCCTCCGCGTCCCACTCCGGCTGCTCCAGCAGCACGAAGGCCAGGAAGGTCCCCCCCTCAGGCTGCGCCAGAGCGGGCTGGTCCTCCTCGCACAGGGCAAAGTCGGGGGCGAAGCGGACCATCTGCTGCTCCTCCCCCCGCTGGTAGAACAGGCACAGCCGGCGGTCCATCTGGATGGTGAACCGCTCCAGGGCCAGTCCCCCAGTCCCCAGCCCTGCCCGGGCGGAGAGGAAGGTCAGACCCCGGCGGTCCAGCTCCGGCAGGCGCCGGACCAGCTCCCGCACCCACTCGGCCGGCACCTTGGACAGGGCGGCCTCGTTCCCGAAGAACCGCCCCTCCACCGTGCTCCCCTGATAGGGCATGGTGAACGTGCAGTAAGGGGCGTCCGCCTCCCACTCTACAGGCGCAAGGGCCGCCTTGATCTCCTCCAGCGCCTCCCGGCGGCAGAGGATGCAGGAGATCGCCCGCTTCTTGTCTCCGGCGCTCTCGTCCATCCCCGCCTGGAGTTTTCTGTCAGATTCCGGGTCGATCCAGTGGAACTCCATCTCCTCCAGCGTGCGCCCCTTCTGGATCTCCCGGCGCAGGGTGGTGAATTCATAGTCTCCCGGCTCCAGGGCAAGCCCCCGGTCCGCCGCCGCCAGGGCCCCCTCCCGGTCCCCAAAGTGGCTGAGCAGCCTGCCGTACATGAGCCAGCCCCACACATACTCCGGGTCCAGTCCGACTCCCTTCTCCGCGTACTTTAGGGCCTCCTCCAGCCGTCCGCAGTAGGTCAGGGCGCAGGCGTACCGATAGTACCAGACCCCGCTCCGGGCCTGCTCTGCCGCCTGCTCCGAATCCGGCATCCACTGGGCCGCCCGGTAATAATACTCGTACTCATCCACATTGTTGCAGATATAGGAGTACCACAGGGCCGTGTCCAGATCCGCCCGCACCCGCTCCCAGGTGAAGCGCCCCCGGCGGACACCGTCCTGAAGCCGCTCCTCCAGGAAGTTCAGCATTTTGTAGAAGTAGCCGGATACCCCTTCGCACATGGACTCCAGCTCCCGCACATCCTCAGCTGTTAGCACCGGGCCAGCCGGTGCTCTCTCTTCCGCTCCGTTCTCCAGCTCTCCGCCGCTCCGTTTGGCCAGCTCCTCCTCACACTCCCGGATCACCGCCGGGGCGTTTTTGTCCTCGGGGTCCAGCTCCATCCACCGCTGGGCGTAAGGGATGGCCTTCTCCTCCTGCCCCTCCAGGTATTGATAGGCATAGGCCATGCGCATATTCCACTCCGCCTTGTCCCGGCCCTCCTCCCGGACGGCCTCCAGCACCTGGATGGCCCGCAGGAGGGCCTTGTCCCCCTTGCGGCCGGGGGTGCCCTCTTCGCGGTCCCCGATGATGGCGTAGTTTTCCAGCGCCCTGGACAGGGCGTAGGCAAAGCGGTAGTCCCGCCAGTCCTCCGGGATGGCGTTCAGGGCCTGGATGCAGCGGGTGTACTCGTCCTCGTCGTTCCACTGTTCCAGCTGCCGGTAAAAGGCGTCGGCGTTCTCCAGGGTGTAGGGAATGTAGTCCATCCCGGTCAGCGTCTCCTCCAGCTCGTCCTCCTCCGGTTTTTTGAGGGACACCGTCCCGGCCTCCCGGCGGAAGGTGTGGAAGTCGGCCCAGGGGAGATCCGTGTCCGCGAAAAAGTCCTGGACCTTGTTCAGGACGGCGGGCAGGTCCCAGGCGATGAAGTCCACATAGCCGCAGAAGATGCCGGTGGCCCCGCCAGTGAGGATGAGCACGTCCGGGCCGCAGGCACTGCTCAGATAGTCCTCCAGCTCGTCCCGGAAAGCAAAGATCTTGTCGCTGCCCTCCTCTTCCCGCAGGGTGTCCAGTGGATAGCAGAAGAAGCCCGCCACTACGCCGTCGGCGTGGAGGTCATCCATGGAGTCGTTTTCAGCGCTCAGATAGCCGTTGATGAGGGGAGCGCAGTTGGTGGAGCCGGCGATCACATCCAGCCGCCAGTCCGCCTCCGGGTCCTCGTTGGGCTCCATCTCATAGCCGATGTAGTTCTCCAGATAGTCCTCCGGGTCGGCAGCCAGATCCAGGCCCATGCCCTTCAGCTTGTCCGGCAGGTCCGACAGGAGAATAGACTGCTCCCCTTTGGGCTCCTCCAGCACGTCGAAGGCGTCGATGTACCGCATATGGGAAATCTCGCCCAAGACCTGGTCGGTGAGGGTGGTGAGCATCCACCAGGCCCGGCCCTCCTCCTCCCGGAGCAGGGGGAGCAGCTTTTCGCAATAGGCGGACAGGGCGAAGCTGTTTTTTCCCCGCTCCTCCAGCCAGACCTGCACATCCTCCCCGGAGACCTCCCAGCCGTCGTCGGTACGCAGTCCGATGCCGGGGTTGGGCTGGCGGCCCGCCAGGATATTCCAGTGCTCCAGCACCTTTTTCGGTGCGTGCTTCTGGAAGTAGACCAGTTCAAACAGCTTGACCTTGTCCCCCTCCGGGGTGAGGATCAGCTCGTGCTTCTGGCCGTTAAAGCCCATTTCGAAGGATATGTCATCAAAGGCCAGGTGCAGAACATCCTCCATCTGGGCCACCAGTTCATCCCCCCGCTGATGGTCCTTGTCCTCATCCATCCTTTGACGCAGCTGTGCCTCCTGCTGAGCAAATTTCTCCCATGCCGCCTCCGTCCGCTCCCGGAAGCACTCCGAGAACCGGGGCAGAGCGACTCCCTTTTGACACCATTCAATGAACTCCTGGGTATCCCCGTCACCGGGGCGGGCTTCCAGCGCCGCCTGGAAATAGGGTAGCGCCCGGCCCTCCTGGTCCAGGTAGTAGTAGGAATAACCCATGCGGAAGTTCCAGCAATGGTCCCCCGCGAAATACGCCTCATGGGGCTTCAGCAGGGCAATGGCCTTGCGGAACAGCTCCCGGTCCCCCGGCGCGGCCTGGTTGTTGTAGGCCCGGGCCAGTTCGCTGTCCATCTCCGGGGTGCGCTCCTGGGCGGGGACGGCCTCCAAGGCCTCGATGATCTTCTGATACTCGTCGTTTTCGTTCCAGATCTTACACTGGTCCAGCAAAGTCATATGGGTGCTCTCCTTTATTTCTTCCTATTTTGCTATTTCGTTTGTCTATCTGTCTTCCTGCTCCGCAGGGTGCGGGAAGCAGATATCTCCTCCCCCAACGCCCCACAGAGTTTACGCAGGCGTTCCATTGATCGTCTCCGCCCTGTGACATTCCGGGCCGTACCCCAGGCCGTGAAACAAAGGTCCCCTGCGCGGTGCCGGGATCCAGCCGGCACCGCGCAGGGGATCAAAAAAGTCCGCAAAAAGCCGGCGCACTCAGGTGCGCTGTGCCGCTCCTCCCCGCAAAAGGGCCGTACTGCTCCATACGCCTCGCTCCTCTCTGTTCTCTCTGATCCGCCCAGGCGTGTCCGAAGCGTGGGCCTGGGATATCCCTCTATTCTAACAGAGGCCGCAACAAAAGAACATCCCCCTCTGAATTTCCCTGCCCCCGCTTTTCACGTCATTTATCGTGTCTGATTTGATATTTGCCATGTCAAAATTATAAATCGATATTTAAAACACGTCAATAGCCGTGTTTTAAATTATTTTGTATCCCCCTCATCTTGGGTACACTATAGACAAGGGGGGATGGGGCTTGGCACGGCAATTTGACAACCGCGAAAAAATGGCGGATCTGTTCTTCGCCATCAGCTATTACCGCAGGCGCAGGGGCATGTCTCAGGAGCAGCTGGCGGAGGAGCTGGGCATCAGCCGCCAGCATCTCGCCGCCATCGAGGCCCCGAACATGAACCGCGGCCTCTCTCTGGAGCTGCTTTTCAACATCGCCACGGTCCTGGAGATCGAACCCTATCTTCTGTTGAAATTCAGCCCGGAAAAATGACCTTGACCATACCGGCCATGAAAGCGCAGACGAAGTCCCCTTCGCCTGCGCTTTTCCGTTTCCCCGGGTGCTCCCCAGCCCCTGCGGGCCTTATTTTTTTGCGAAGCGCTCCAGGAAGAACTTGGTGAAGGCCGCCAGTTCCTCCTCCTGGGATACATAGATGTACAGTGACTCGTCTTCCAGCCAGTCGTAGGCATTGATGGCGATATAGCCCCGGCTGTCGGGGTAGATGACAAAGGCGTCGGTGGGGTAGCGGTTGCGGTAGGCCTTCAGAATATCCGCGCGTCGGTAATACACTGGCTCGCCGCAGCCGGAGAGATCCGGAACAGTGGGGACGACCACGATGGTCTGGCTTTCCTCGTTCCACCCCACGATCAGGCTTCCCACCTTCCGCCTGCTCCCGTGGACGAACCCATAGTTGAATCGGCTCACATCCTCGGTATAGCCGGAGATCAGCCTGTACTCGCCTCCGTTTTCCACAACCCGGTCGAACATCTGCCGCATCTTTTTCGCGTTTTCTCCGCTCTTCTCCAGATCCACTTCCGGACCTTTCCACAATTTGCTGAAAAATCCCATAATAGATTCCTCCTGAATGATAGTATGTGATCTCCGCCGGACACAGTGCTTTCCTGTCCTCCGCCCGGTCGGGTGCTTGGGGACATGCTTCGGAGCTCTGCCGGCTCCGTCAAAATAAAGATATTCTTCATATTTTGTATTTATTTAGGGGAGTCGAAAGCCCGCCGGGTCCGGACTGCTGTGCCAGATATCCCGGCGGGCCGCATCCCCGCTCCGGTCAGGATCCCTGCTCCTTCAGGCGCTCCAGGCGGTCCACGATGGCGTCGATCTGGAAGGCCACCGTCGCATCAGCGGCCTCCGGCACGAACAGCGGCAGACTTTCCGGGATAGCCCGGCGCACGATCATGGCCGTCAGGCTCAGGTTTGTGAACAGCTCCACCCGGTCCCGGTCTGCCCGGACCCCAAAGCACTCCAGGATCTTCCCGAACAGGCGGGCCTGCTTCTCCCGGAACACGCGGCAGTTGTCCGCTGACAGGCGCCGGAAGATCAGCTGCTGCTCCTCAATGGTCAAAACAGCGATGCCGTTTTTCTCACCATAGCAGCATGCATGGAGGAACTGCCGGACCCCCTCCCGCCAGGTCAGTGCCGGATCTGCCATCAGCCGCTCCGCGTAGGCCAGTATCCTGGGTTGCTGGAGATAGAGGGTCTCCACGATCAGGTCCTCTTTCGTCGGAAAAAATGAATAGAAAAAGGTACGGGAAATGCCCACCGCTTTGTAGATCTGCTCCACCGTGGTATGCTGGATGCCCTGCCTGGCCATCCGCTCCAGCGCCTCAGTGACCAGTGCCGCCCTGATCCGCTCCCGGTCCTCCTCAGAATAGGCCACCTTTGGCACACCCGCACCCCCTCAAATAAAAACACTTTCTATAATTTGTTCTTATTTTAACACATTTTTTTCAAAAATCAAGTACAGGACAGATCTGTGAGCTCCCGCCGTGCTCAGATCACAGCTCGATCTTTTCCGGGAATGCCTCGTTTCTCAGCACCCCCCACATCTTGTCGATATAGGCCAGGGTATAGAAATTTTCATAGTAGTGGTAGTAAAACGCGCCCTTCAGCGTCATGCTGTATCTCTCATCCCGCCGGGTGACCAGCCCCATCCATTGTGCCAGCCTCAGCTCCATACCGTACATCTTTTTCAATGGGACGCCGAAAAACTGTTCAAAGGCACCGGCATCCACCTCTGTGCTGTAGGCGGTCCAGAACAGATAATAGACCATCCGCTGACGCAGAGAAAACCGGAGTGTCAGGGAGGTGGGGAGCTTCCCTTCGTCGATCCTTCTGCAGTATTCTTCCACAGAAAAGGTGTTGATTTTGAACTGATCTCTCAGCAGGGTGGCGGCTGAGCACCCAAACCCCAGAAAATGGTCCCTTGTCATGGAGGAATACACTGCGTCCTGATCCTTTGCAAAGGTCCACACAGAGCTACGGATGTATCCCCGGTCCAGGCACCAGCGGGTGATGCCGTCCAAAAGCGCCCGCTTCTCCCCCTTTCCCATAGCCTGCACCGTGCTGGACGTGAAGGTGAAATCAATGAAGGGATAGATCGCCACATGATTGGCACCGGCCTGGAATGCAGTCTCCAGGTCCATCTCCAGATCCTCCAGGTCCTGTCCGGGCAGGGCAAAAATAAAATCCATGGACACCGTTTCAAAGTGGACCTGGGACAGCGCCTCCCGCAGGGCTGGGAGGTCCACAGGCCTCCGTCCCAGCAGTCCCTGGAACTTTCTCTGGAAGGACTGGACCCCGATGCTGATCCTGGTCACCCCCGCATCCCGCAGAATGCGCAGGACGGAGGGCACCACATTCTCCGGGTGCAGCTCCACCCCGACGCCCTCGGTGATGATAAAATGCGCCTCGATGGCTTCCATCACCTCTTTCAGCCGGCCGGCCGCCAGCGCCGGCGTACCGCCGCCGAAGTAGAGGCTGGTGACCCTTTTCCTGCCGGGGAGCTGACCGCCCACCAGGTGGATCTCCTGGATCAGCCGGTCCAGATAGCGGTCGCAGACCGCCCTGTCATACTGGACCTTGCAATACGGGCAGAAGCCGCACAGCTCCCTGCAAAACGGGATATGCACATACAGTCCCAGCCCCTCACACTGGGAAAAGGGCAGCTGCTGGTCGTATTCATTTTGAAAGAGAAAGGGCTTGGCCGAGCGGGTCAGCCACATCCTCGTCAGGTCTGTGATGATACTCATGATGCTCCTCAAATATACTTCAGGTAGGTCCGCAGCATCTCCAGAACGATCCTGGGATGTCCCCGGAACAAGAGGGTGTATTCCGCCACAAAGAAGTAGCCGCACTCCCTGCACAGGCCGGGCACTTCAATGCAGCGCCCGCATGTGGACAGCTTTCCGTTTTCCACCACCACGCACTGGTGGCACGGCGTGGGGAAGCGGTTCTCGATCAGGGCTGGGAAAGCGCCGGGCAGATTGAATACAGGCGCGCCCGCTTTCATCATCTCCCTGATAACGCCGCAGCACTCCGCCTTTTCTTCCCGGGTGAGGGCAAGCTCCCTGGTATCGGGATAGGGCGTGTGGAAATTAAAGGAGACCGCCCGCACATTTTTGGTCTCCTGCGCCGCCAGACAGACATCCCGGACTGCGCCTTTGTTGATCTGGTTGATCGCCATATAGAAGCAGATATTGTCGGAAGTGGCGTGCTCCACATGTTCCATGATGGTGTCGTATGTGTCGCCCCGGATGGCATTGTGGCGTGCCCGGTCACCGTCGAGGCTGAGCAGGATCAGATCCGCCTCCGGCAGATCAATGGGGAAGGTGCCGTTGGTCACGACGTTGACCAGGAGAAAGCCCATTTTCTTGGCCTCCACCACCAGGTCCCGCACCGTGCGCGCCCCGTCATGCCACAGGAAGGTCTCTCCCCCGCAGAAGAACAGGATGCGCACCCCCATATGGTAGAGGAGCTCCATCTCCCGGCGGATCTGTTCATAGGGATGGTCCACCGATGTCAGATCGTGGACAGAGCAGTGCCTGCACTTCAGATTGCACCGGTCTGTGACGATCACTGTGCCCAGGATGGGCTTTTTTTCCCGCAGAAGAATGGTCCTGACCCCAAAGGCGGCAAAATGCAGAAATGAAGAAAGCTTCATCCTGTCTCCCCCTCTCCAAAGCGCCCGCCGGACGGCCTGCCCGCAGCCTGTTTGAAACTACTATATCATAGTCCAGCATACACTTCCACCTGTTATGGTGGAAATTCCCCTTTTTCTTCCGCACATGCAGCGGGCATCAGGCATTTCCACGGGAGCCCGTTTCCATTTCCCCGCTTCTCCCGCAACGATCTCCTATTCCCTCATCCGCCTGCGGGAACGATGCCCAGCTTAGGAGAAATTTTCTGTCCTGATGCTCTTGGGGCTTGAAATTACCAGGATCATCCCATACAATAGGGATGTCCCCAGCTGTTTTTCCAACCTGCAAGGGCGGGGAGCACCTGCTTCCAGGCCGCTTATGATCGATGGAGTGTTGGTGTCTGTGTTTTATCTGTTTTTCTGCCCGGCCCATAGAGGGGCCCGTCCCGCCCAAGCGGGGCGCCCCCGCCGCTGTGCCCTGTGACTCCCGGGCGTCCTGATTTTTTTATGGCGGTCTACGCCGTGGTGGCCCGCATCCCGGCAGGACAGGTGGCCACCTATGGTCTGGTAGCCTTTCTGGCCGGCCGGCCCAGGGCCAGCCGCATCGTGGGCTGCGCCTTGGCCCGGGCACCGGAGGGCCTGCCCTGTCATCGAGTCCTGTACCGGGATGGGGGCCTCAGCCCCGCGGACGTGTTCGGCGGAACGGGCATCCAGCGCCTGCTGCTGGAAGGAGAGGGCGTCCCCTTCCTGCCCGATGGCAGGGTGGACCTGTCCCGTTGCCTGTGGGACGGCGGAGAAGAAAGGAGCACCCTATGAATGTTACCTTTGAGATGGTGAGGAGTTCTCCGGAGATCCGCACCTACATCACCCAGGCGGACGCCTCGCTCACGGCGCTGGGCTTTACGGAGCACTCCTTCGCCCACGTGACCAAGTGCGCCGAGGTGGCCGCCCGCATCCTGACCCAGCTGGGCTACACCCCGAAAGAGGTGGAGCTGGCCAGGATCGCCGCCTACATGCACGACATCGGCAACGTGGTCAACCGCCACGACCACGCCCTCAGCGGGGCCACCATGGCCTTCCGCATCCTGGACAAGATGGGGATGGAGCCCCCCGACGTGGCCGCCGTCATCACTGCCATCGGCCACCACGACGACTCCACCGCCTACCCGGTGAACGCCATCGCCGCCGCCCTGATCCTGGCCGACAAGACCGATGTGCGCCGCAGCCGGGTGCGGAACAAGGACATGTCCACCTTTGACATCCACGACCGGGTGAACTACTCCGTGGAGCGCTCCGAGGTGCTGCTGGACCTGCCGGGACGGACCGTGACTCTCTCCCTCTCCATCAACACGGAGGTGTGCGCCGTCATGGACTATTTTGAGATCTTTCTCCAGCGGATGCTCCTCAGCCGGAAAGCTGCCGAGACCCTGGACCTCAAATTCCGGCTGGAGATCAACGGACAGATCCTGCTTTAGTGCCCCGCTCCCCTCCGCGGCACCGCTTTTCCCTATTTTCAGGCCGTCTGCCTTTTGGCAGGCGGCCTGCTTTGTTCTGCCAGAGCCCTGCCCCGGCCGCTCTGTAACCACACTGTAACTTGACCTTTATTTACTTCAAATGTAGTATATTATTACAAACTACAAAAGTAGTAGATTGGAGCGATAGCTGTGAAACGACTCCCCGACACTGAGCTGGAGGTCATGAAGGCCCTTTGGGACTCCGGCCCCGACACCCCCCGCGCCGCCCTGGAGCGCGCTCTGGCCCCCCACGGCTGGGCCGCCAACACCATCAACACCTATCTCACCCGGCTGGCGGACAAAGGGTTTCTATCCGCCCGCCGCCTGGGCAGGAGCAACCGGTACACCCCCCTGGTCAGCCGAGAGGACTACCTCTCCTTTGACAGCCGCTCCGTCCTCTCCCGCCTGTACGGCAGTTCCCCCCGAAACTTCGTGGCTGCCCTGGCCCGGGACGGGCTGGCCCCCGGCGAGGTGGACGAGCTCAGGGCCCTGCTGGATGAGCTGGAAAGGGGCGCCAAATGAACCGATTTCTCCTTGATCTGGCCGCCCTCTCCCTGGGCGGCGGGGCAGTGGTCCTGCTCCTGCTGCTGGCTGCCCGTCTCACCCGGGGCCGCTACGCCGCCCGGTGGCGCTGTACTGCCTGGCTGCTCCTCTCCCTGCGGCTGGCTGTCCCCTTCCCCCTGCTCCCCCATACGGGGCCGGCCGAGGCACCAGTCCAGCTGACCGTCCCCTCCAACCCGGTGGTCTTCACCTATTCGCCGCCTGTCTCCCAGCCCCCGGCGGCCTCCAGCCGCCCAGCCCAGTCCCAGGCCGCGCCCTCCCGGTCTGAGCCGGTCCAGAATGCCGTCCAGCCGGAGGCCCCGGCGGAATCAGGAGGATTTTCCCTCTCCCTCGCCCAGCTCCTCCTGATCCTGTGGCTGCTGGGCGCGGCGGGGGTCCTCCTGTGGAATGTGGGCTGTCACCTCAGGTTCTGCCGCTGGCTCCGCCGCTGGGGCCGGGAGGCTGAGGAGACTCCCCTGCTGGCGCGGTACCGGGCGCTGGGGGACCAGATGGGCCTGCGCCGTCTGCCCAGGCTGGTCCTCTGCCCCTCTCTGCCCGCCCCCATGCTGGCCGGTCTGCTCCGCCCTGTGATCCTTCTACCGGAGCCCCTCCCCCAGAGCGCCCCTCTGGAGTGCGCCCTGCGCCACGAGCTGACCCACTTCCGCCGCCGAGACATCCCCCTGAAGGCCCTGGTGCTCTGGGTAAAGGCCCTGCACTGGTTCAATCCGCTGATGTGGCTCATGGCCCGGGCGGTGGAGCAGGACACAGAGCTGGCCTGTGACGACAGCACCCTGCACGCGCTGCCCGGGGACCAGCGTTCTGCCTACGGCCGTTCCATCCTTCAGGCCGTCAGCGCCGTCCAAAACAGAAAGGAGGAGGACCAGTCTTGACCCGCCCATGTCCTTACACGCCCCTCTCTACCCCCCTCTCCGGCTCCGCCCGGCAGGCGGAGGCGCGTATCCGCAACCTGTTCCAGGGCCCCAAACGGCGGCCGCCGGTCTGGCTGATGGCCCTGACCCTGCTCCTCATTTTCTCCTGCGGCGGACTGGTCACCTGCCGGACCGCAGCCTCCCCGCCCCCGGAGGAGGGCGCCCCCGTATTCTCCCTTACCACCCCGGGCGAGGAGTCGGTCCCCTTCTCCGATCTTCTGGGCTTCTCCGGCACCGCCATCCACACGGTGCGGGAGGACCTTTCAGACTGGTACGAATACCAGATCCGTCTGCCCGACGGGACTTCTTTCTCCTTGGCGGACACCTCCGGCCTGATGTACCACCTGGATCTGGACGGGGACGGCCACCCGGATCTGCTGGCCCATGACCCCGACGGCGGCTGGCTGTTGGTCTGGCGGAGGTGGCCGGACGGCTCCGTCCGCTCCCAGAATCTGCGCCAGGCGGCGGCTGAGCTGCTGGGCCTGGAGGGCACCCCCTGGGAGCTGGTCGCCTTGACCTTCCACCCTCAGGACGAGATGGTCTCCATCCGCTCCGCCGCCGACCCGTCCCAGATCCTCCTCACCCTCCCCCTGTCTCAGCTGCTGGAGGCCGCCTGCGGCGGGAATATCCTGCTGGCCTCCTCCGGCCAGCAGGGAGAAGATCTTATCCCTCTCAGTGATACTCTTCCATTTGGGACCTATGCGGTGTTCTGGGAGGGACTGGACCTGGACGGGACAGGGGGAACAGACGATTCTGTCACGGTCTTCTCCTATGATGACGACAGCGCCTCCGGTCCCCTCACTGTGGTGGAGGCCGCCCTGGGCACCGGAGAGGTGCTGACTTGGGAACTCCCCTCCACCGGCCATCCCAGGCTGCTGCCCGCCTCCTTTACCCCCTCGGGGCTGCAGTCCGTCGTCCTGGTCCTTGAGGACCGCTACTCCAATTACGGCGCAGCCAGCTGTTTCGTGCTGGCCGTGGAGGAGGGGGCGCTGACAGAGCAGGTCCGGCTGGGCACCTGGGAGGACAACGCAGACGACCTCGCCCCGGACTGCCCGGTGATCTGGTCCGCCTACCTCCATACCAGGCCGGACGGCCTTCAGGTCCTGCGGGTACCCATCCTGTACGACAAATGGCACCAGCCGGAGTGGGCCACCCTGTCCTGGACACAGGCGGGGTGGGACTTGACCCGAGACGGCTATCTGACGGACACTGAGACCGTCACCGTTGGACCGGGCCGCACGCTGACCCTGGCGCTCCGCTGCCCCATCCCCGCGCCGGACGACTCATCTCAGCTCCGCTATGACCAGATCCAGGTCCTGGACGGCGGCACTCTTCTCCAGACCATCACCCCAGACTCCTTCACCCCCGACAGCCGGGCCGCCTTTCAGGGGTTCGTGGCCTTCTCCCCCCTGCTGGACTATGTGGATGTACGGGACATCGATTTTGACGGCAGTGAGGACTTTGGAGTTCTCTGTGACACCACCCACAACGAGGCCCACTGCTGGTTCGTCTGGGACGAAGCCTCTGGCTCCTTCCGCTATCTGACCACCCTGGGGGGCCGGCTGGAGGTCCTGCCCGAGACCGGGCAGCTGGTGGAGGGCTGGTGGACCGATGGGCCTGAACCCGTCTACCACGCCCTCGCCTACAACAGCCGGGGCGAACTGGTCCTGGTCCCCTCCCAGTCGGATGGTCTTTTCTGAGGCCCCGCCTTCGACATTAAAAAATTAGAAAAGAGGTATCTGCCATGCGCGCTCTGCCTGAACCGCTCCCCTCTTCCCGTTCCGGCTCTGCCCGGCGGACGGCTTCCCTGGTCCTGTCCCTCCTTCTCGCCTGCGGAGCGCTTGCGTCCTGTCGAGGGGAGACGCCCTCTGCTCCAGTCAAGGGAGAGGCCCCACGCCTGGTCTTCTCCCTCCATCGGCTGAATCTGGATGGCGTGGGGAGCATCGACGACAGGGCCGCCGTTTTCATCCGGGGGGACGCCTCCACCACCGTGGAGGTGCGGCTGGGCACCGGGGAAGAGCTCTCCTGGACCTATGACCACCCGGATCTTGCCTTCTCCCGGCAGGTCCTCACGTCTGCCTATCTGAGCACCAAAGATCACCAGGCCCTCCTGCTCCAGGCGGCCCTCTCCCACTCTGACCATGATGCGGCCCAGTACATCATTCTGGAGGTGGAAAACGGCCGTCTGACGGAACAGGGACGGCTGGCGGAGGACGACCCTGCCTCCCTGGCCCCGGGGCAGTTCACCACCCAGTCTCAGGTGACCCGTCTCCCTGACGGCTCTATGCAGGTCCTGCGGGTGCTTCTGAAGGACCCCGACGGGCAGGCAGACCGCTGGCATCTGCTCGCCTGGGAGGACGGCGCTTTCACCCTCACCCCCCAGCCTGTCCCAGATCTGGCCTATCTGCTCATGAGGGAACATCATAACTTCCCCTATGACGCCCCGTACATGTCCTCCCAGCTGCTCCTGTCCCGGGAGGGGGATGGCTGCGTCCTGGGACTGGCCCTGGTGGAAGGGGGCACTCACTCCGCCGGAATGGGCAATCTGATGGTTGGGCTCTGGGATCTGGAGTCACAGCAGTGGCGGGGCCAGGTCCACCTTTTGGGGGGCGACAACGGGCTCTGGTCCTCCTGGACGGCTGCGGACGGCTCCCTCCACATCCTGTGTGCCAATACCTCCGCACATAGCGGGTGGGAGGGCCCCAGCAATGCCGCCCACTACCGCTTTGACGGCAGCACCCTGGAGGAGCTGGCCAGCTGGGACTACTATGACGAGGATTACAAGGCCGTCCCGAGGGAGGGAAGACTGGATCTCTACTCCTTCAATCCTCAGTATGAGTTCCAGTTTCATAACCCGGATTACAGCGGGGTACCCCTCCCCAGCCAGTGGATCTATTCCCACTTTCAGCCCCTCGCTTAGAAAAAGGAGATACCGCCATGGACCGAACCTCCCCTCGCACCCCTTTCTCCACCCCGCTCTCCGGCTCCGCCCGGCAGGCGGAGGCGCGCATCCGCAACCTGTTCCAGGGCCCCAAGCGGCGACCGCCAGTCTGGCTGATGGTCCTGGCCCTGCTCCTCATCCTGTCCTGCGGCGGGCTGGTGACCTGCCAGGACCAAAAGGTTCCGCCGGAAAAGGCGGAGATCAGCGCCCTCTCTGCCTCCGCCACCTCCCAGCCTCTCTCCAGTGAGGACCTCCTCCTGGTAGACGCCCTGTACGGGGCCGCCGCTCCCCAGATGGGTACGGCAGAGGACGGAGAATCCATCCCCCAGCTTCTCTGTGCCCACAGCCAGGACGGGACCACCCTGGCCACCGCTCTCTTCCAGAAAGACTCCGCCTCCTGGCTGGTCATCGGGGCAGTGGAACAGGCGACCAGCACCCTACGGGGCCCGGCCTATGTGGTCTCCGGACCGGAGGGGGCCGCCCATATCTTCCCGTTCCGGGAGTACGGCAGCGGTCAGCTCCGCCTGCTCTACACCTTCAACACCCTGGATCAGGGCAGCCGCTCCGGCTCCGCCGGGGTAGTGTGCCTGGAGGACAGCCGGCTCACCTGGGCGTGGCCGGCGGAGGGGGACATCCTGGAGGAGGGCTCCCGGGCCGCTCAGGAATATGAGGAATTCTGGCAGACCTATCTGCCCCTGCTGTCCCCCTCCGGTGTGGAGCTGTTCTCCCGGGAAACGGCCTCCAGCCCCTACGGGGGCTCTCCCGCCCATTGGACCTATCACCACTCCGACTCCTTCTGGTCTTCCCCGGAGCTGGACCTGCCCGACGGGGTGTATGAGCAGGCCCGGGTCTGGCTGGAGTGGCTCGCTCAGGAGGGCTGCAATCCCTGGCAGACGGAGGGCCTCCCCGCCGCCTGGCAGATCCGTGCCCTCACCCCCGCCGATGGCCGCTACCTGCTGTCCTCCCCTGCCGCCTCCGAGGAAGCTGACTATCTGTTGACAGCCCAGGCAGACTCGGACCCGGAGTTGTGCCTCACTGCCCGCCTGCGCCTCCGACACGGGACCGGGGAAGTACCTCAGGCCGTAGAGTGGACAATAGGCACGCCACAAGAGCTGGGGCTGGACGGGGAACCTCCCCGCTGCCCCCTCCCCCTCTCGGATGGCCGCACTCTCACCCTGGAGTTTGACGAGTCTCCCATCGACGGCATGGAGAGCACGGTGCTCATCCGTCAGGTGAAGGTGTGGGACGGCCCTGTCCTGCTCCAGTCCATCACCGCCGGCTCCGTCTTGGAGGACGGGCTCCACCTCTATGAAGGCCTGTACCGCCTCCTGGATTCGGACAAGGTCCCTGGCGCTCCCGACCTGCGGGACCTGAACGGGGACGGCTCCGCGGACCTGGGCCTGCTGGTCAACTGCGGTTTTCCCCACAACGTGAACTATGCCCACTTCCTCTGGAACGAGGCGATGGGGCAGCTGGTGTTCTCCGGCCTGTTTTTTGCCCCCCTGGAGCTGGAGGACACAGGCGGCGTGGTGGAGACGGAGCATGTCTCCAACTATCCGGACATCCGCCGTCGGTACACTTTCTCCAGGTACGGCGTCCCCCTGCTCACCGGCGTGGTATCCCGGGGGGCTCTTCCTCCGGAGGAGAGCACGCTCCCCATCCCAGAGGAGGGCGTCCATTTCACCTTTTCCAGCGGGGCTGGGGCTTGGAGCACCGACCTGACCCTGTTCCCTGACGGCACCTTCTCCGGGAAGTTCCACAACCGCGATATGGATATCACCTATCTGTGCCAGTTCCAGGGGGCCTTCTCCATGCTGACCCCCCTAGACAGCCGCACCTGGTCCCTCACCCTCACGGACCTGGAGGTGACCACCGGCCGCCCGGAGGGGACGGAGTGGACGGAGGGCGGCATCCGCTATGTGGCCGCCGCCCCCTATGGGCTGGATGGTGGAAACGAGTTTTGTCTCTACCTCCCCGGCACTCCTGCGGAGAATATTTCCCCGCGCTGCCGCTCTTGGCGCGGCGGCTATTACGGGCTGTTTGAGGCGGGCGCTGTTCTCTCTGGGTACGGCCTGTGTGATCTGCGGTGGGGATACGGCTTTTTCTCCTTCTCCTGACCACCCCGCGCCGTTCTCCCCGCTCCATTTCTTCTGAAAGGACGTGCTTTTATGGCCAGATCCCAGTGTCCCTCCACCCCCTTCTCCACGCCCCTCTCCGGCTCCGCCCGGCAGGCGGAGGCGCGCATCCGCAACCTGTTCCAGGGCCCCAAGCGGCGACCGCCAGTCTGGCTGATGGTCCTGGTCCTGCTCCTCATCCTGTCCTGCGGCGGGCTGGTGGCCTGCCAGAGCCAGGAGGCTCCGCCGCTGGAAGGGGACTGCGTCCAGACAGGGGAGCATGATGCCCCTAGTGCCCGGCTGATACAGGCCGTTCTGGACCGGGGACTCTCCGCCCTGGATCTCACCTCTCCTCCAGTCAGCCAGGTCCTGGCCACGCTCCCGGGAAACGGGTGCACCTTGGCCGCTGTCTCTCTCTCCGACGGGTCCTCCCACTATATACTGGCCATCGGCGTGGTGCAGGAGTCCGACGGGGCTGTCGGCCCTGTCTTTCTGGTGCAGGGCCAGGGATGCCAGCCCCATGCCGTTCCCTTCCAGCAGGACGGGACCTCCTATCTCCTGTACACCGCCAACAGCCTTTCCCAGTGGCTCTCTCAGGGAGAATCCGGTCTTCTCGCTTTCGACGGCACTCAGTTCACCTGGGTCTGGCCGGTGGAGGGAGACGTCCGGGAGGAGGGCTCCGCCGCCCGGGCGGCCTATGACTCCTACTGGGAGAACGCTCTGGCGCTCCTTGCTCCAGGCGGCGTGGACGTGTTTGCCCGGACGGACTACGCCGTCATTGACGGAGACGGCCCCCAGTGGCTCCCCGATCACAATGAGCAGTTCTATACGGCCCCTGAGGACCAGCTGAACATCGGCATCTATTACCAGACCCGGGTGTGGCTGGAGGATTTCACCCGCAGCGGGCACAACCCCTGGAACGCCCACAATGCCTCCGCCTCCTGGCAGATCCTCTCCCTCGCCCCGACGGACGGGTCCTATCCAGGGCGGAACGACATGGCGGAGGCCTCCTACGACCTGCTGGCCCGGGCGGACGCAGACAGTGACCTCTACTTGGCCGCCCGCATCCGGTACAGCCCCGAAGAGGGATGCATCTCTGTCGTCCAGGGCTGGTCCATGGGCTCTTATTCGGAGGTAGAGGCCGCCATGCAGGCTCTGCCGGAGGAGGACACCGTACCCTCCGGCCTGAACAGCAGAGAATTTTATGCCCTGGTCCGTCAGTATCTGTCTGCCCGTCTGGGGGCGGACCAGATCTTCTTTTCCGGCTGGGACCAGCTTTCTCCTCCCCAGGAGGGGGATCTGCTCCTGACTCTGGTGGACTATCTCGGCTCCGCCGCCCTGGCGGACAACACTGTGGGCTCGGTCTATACCATGGAGGCCATGCAGTTCCGTGCCGGCAGCTGGGTCCCTCAGGAGGCGCCCTTCACCCTCGTCCTCAGCCGAAGCGCCGGGGACGGAGTCTTTCTGTCCGTGGCGGGGGAGGCCATCTCCAATCCTGCCGCCATGTCTCTGGACGAGGTCGCCCGCCAGCCCTTCCGGGATCTGTACGATCCGGAGATAGCCCTGTTCCGGGACGGATGGCCCACCCCCGCTGGGCCCGGGCTCCAGGATACAGCTCTGTTTTTCTCCCAGGCCGGCGTCCGGGAGGAGCTGCCTGGTGAGGGGCTGGTCCAGAACGAGGGGGACATGTGGGTCCGATACAGCTGGGACGGCTTTTCCGCCGACTATTACCACCTGGCCTCCGACGGCTCCGAGACCCTCCGGGGAGTGGAGACCACCCGGACCGATGTGTACACCCTCCGAGGCATCCGGGTGGGAGACAGCCGCCAGCAGGTCCTGGCCTCCTATCCAGCTCTGAAGTCCGAGAGCACCAGGAACCCCTCCCTGAATGAGATGGACTGCATGTGGTACTGTGAGGACATGGACAACGATCAGGGGCTGGCTCTTCTGTTCTTTTTTAAAGGGGAGCATGTCAGCCGCATCGTCTTGACCCGGCTGCTCTGAGCCCCCTCCGCATACCGAAAGGAGATGAGACCATGAAACAGCCCCCACCCTCCACCCCCTTCTCCACTCCCCTCTCCGGCTCCGCCCGGCAGGCGGAGGCTCGCATCCGTAACCTGTTTCAGTGTGAGAAAAAGCGTCCGCCTCTCCCCCTCCTCTTTCTTGCCGCCCTGCTCATCCTCTCCTGCGGCTGGCTGGTCTCCTGCCGGAGCCAGCCCGCCGACCCCCTGGTGGTGATGGAGGTCCAGCACTACGACACCAACAGCAACTACCTGGAGATCCCCACTCTGGTCCTGCCGGACGGCCAGAAAGCCGACGAGGGGCTGACCTCCATTAACCGGGCCCTGTCCGGCCTGCGGGACAGCTACCTCCCGCTCCTGGAGGGCCCCCTTCCATCCGGTACGGATGGGTATGACAACTGTTGCCTGCTCTACCCCGCGGAGACCGACCGGTATCTGAACCTGCTCTTCTTTCAGACCTACTTTGTCAGCGATCTGAACACGGGCCATGTCCTCTCCCTGGTGTACGACAAGGAGGAGCGGCGGCAGGTGTCCCTGGAGGACGCCCTGGCACTGGCCGGGGTGACGGAGGAGGGGCTGTATCTGGCCCTGGCGGAGCAGTACGACCCGGAGCTGGCCCAGGAGGTCCCCGGGGCCGACCTCTGCATCCAGGACCCGGACCTGGAGGGCTTCCGCATGGGTGGGGACGGCCAGCCCCTCTTCTACCTCACCGCCCGCTCCGACGACCGGGAGGACAGCGCGGCGGACGCCGTCAGCGGGGCGGAGCACCTCTATATCTGGTCCGCTGGGACCTTCACCCGCTATAATCCGTACGACCTCCACCGCCTGCCCCCTCTGGTCCCGGCGGAGGAGTGCCTGGACCTGGACCCGCCCCTGTGGCGGCAATGGCACTTCGCGGACGAGAAGCCGGAGGGCGGCTTCACCTCCCCTGCCCTCCCCGTCTCCCCCGGCACGCCCCGCCCCCCGGCGCTCACGGAGGAGGCGGAGCAGATGGTGCTGGACTACTTCACCTCAGGCCGCTTCCGGCCGGTCTCAGGTCGGGCCTGGTTCCTGGGGGATGGGCTCTCCCCCCAGGCCGGCGACCTGGTGATCCAGGACATTCAGCCCGCCGCCCTCTATCCCACCTATGAGACCCTGTGCGGGATCTACCGCATCCGCTATCTGCTGTACGGCAGCGGGGACCGTCTGACCGATCCGCACGATTTGGAGGACTACCTCTTTTTTGATCTGGACCAGTCGAAAAACTTTCTTGGGGTGCGCACCGTCATGTCGGTGCCGGGCGGCCATCTCCTCACCGCCGCCCTGACGGATTCCTGGGAGGGCGTGCTGTCTGACGTGTACGCCGCTCTCTGGCGGGACGGCTTCCCCATGCCCGCCGGCCTCTGGTCCAGCGAGATCTCCTTTTACGGGGAGGACGACCGTCCCGTCCACACCGTCCTGAAGAGCTGGCGGGGCAGCGACTCCAGCGACAGCCTCCAGCTCGAGCAGCTGAGCTGGGAGGGCTTTACCTCCGTCACCTACTGCCAGCCGGAGTATGACCGCCGTTCAGTCTGGTATCTGGAGACCACTGACCCGGCCTTTTACACCGCCCGGGGCATCCGAGTGGGCTCCACCCGCGCGGAGGTGGAGAACGCCTACCCCACGCTCCAGGATCCCCCCTTCAACGGCCAGGAGTTTCCGGGCGTCTGGTACAGCTCCCAGGAGGGGCGCCTCAAGCCGGCCATTCTCTTTTTCTTTGAAGACGGCCTGGTCAGCCGCATCGCGGTGGATTTCAGGACCCACTGAGTACTGGCATGTCTGTTTTTCATAGATCCAGGAAAAATCTTCACGCTCCCGGCCCCGGTATCTCTGGACAGCCCTCCCCTTCTCTGATAAACTAGGCTTACAGAAAGAACGCCGGCCATCGGCCGGCCCGGGAGGGGTTCCTATGCAGCTAGACATCGGAATGGTATTTTCCAGCTTGATCGGCCTGTTTCTTCTCATGGGCGTGGGATGGGTCTCCGTAAAGACAAAGATCGTCCCCCCTGCCGCCTCCGCCCCCATGTCCAGCCTTTTGCTGAAGGTCACCCTGCCCTGCACCATCTTCTCCTCCCTGGCCACCCGGGAGTTTGACTCCGCCTTCCTGGTGGACGGGGTCATCATCATCGTCATCGGACTGGTCCTCTTCCCCCTGTACGCCGCCCTGTCCTGGGGCATCTCCAAGGTGCTGAAGGTACCGGCGGGCCGGCGGGGCATCTGGTCCTTCGGTGCCACCTTCTGCAACAACGGCTTTATGGGCTTCCCCGTGGCCCTGGCCCTGTTTGGCGAGGAGGGCCTGGCCCTGGCCGTCATGTTCGGCGTACCCTTCAACCTGCTGGTCTATACCCTGGGTGTGCGGATGGTGTGCGCTGACTGCGGCACCGACGCCCAGCCTGTCAATTTGGTCCGCACCCTGCTGAGCAACATCAACATCGCCCTTATCCTCAGCCTCATCTTCTATGTGGGGCAGATCCCCCTGCCGGAGGCCCTGATGACCCCCGTCACCCATCTGTCCAATGTGACCACACCCCTGTCCATGTTCGTCACTGGCATGGCTCTGGCCTCCGGCAAGGGGGCCGAGCTGTTCCGGGACAAGGACGCCTACACCGCCACCGGTATGCGGCTCATCGTTGTCCCCCTGCTCACCTGGGCGGTGATGTGCCTGCTCCCCCTGTCTAACCCGCTGATCGCCTCCATCGTCCTCATCACGGTGGCCATGCCCGCCCCCTCGGTCACCACCATTCTGGCGGAGACCTACAACGGCAACCGGGGCCTTGCCGCCAAGATCGTGTTCCTCACCAGTCTGTTCTGCATGATAACCCTGCCCCTAGTGGCCATGTTCCTCCTGTGATCCTGCTGTTCCCGTGCTGCCGTCCCAGGGGGACGGCAGCACTTTTTTCTCCATGGAGAGCCTCCGTCAAGGCGGAGGCCCTTCGGGTGTCTCTCATATCAAAGCAAAAAAGCCTCCTGCCGCAAGGCGCTCTCGCGCCGGATCTTACGACTCTGCCCGCAAAGTCCTTCCGCAAATTTTTGCATAGGCAACCAGATTTTGCGGATACTACTCTCTGTCTACAAAATGCAACCGCAGGAGGAATTTGATATATGAAAGCCACTGGAATCGTACGGCGCATCGATGACTTGGGCCGGGTGGTCATCCCCAAGGAGATCCGCCGCACGATGCGTATTCGGGAAGGTGACCCGCTGGAAATCTACACGGACCGGGACGGCGGGGTCATCTTCAAAAAGTATTCCCTCATGGGGGGCGTGTCCGAGTTCGCCGGCCAGCTGTGTGAGACCATCGGCCGCACCGCCGGCAAGATCGCAGTCATCACCGATCGGGACAACTGCGTGGCCGTCACCGGCGCCCCCAGGCGTGAGATCCAAGACAAGCAGATCTCCCCTGAGCTGGAGCGGCTGATGGAGGGCCGTCAGATCTATCAGCACAAGCCGGGAGCCGAGACCATTCCCCTCTGCGCCGACGGGACCGCGTTCCATGTGGGCACTGCCGCCCCCATCCTGTCCGAGGGCGATGTGCTGGGCTGCGTCATCTTTGCGGAGGACGGGGAGAGCCAGTCTCCCGACGAGATCGACTACAAGCTGGCCCAGGCGGCGGCCGCCTTCCTGGGAAAACACATGGAGAGCTGATCAGCTCCCGGATACAGCGAGGACGCAGGGCTCCCCCCTGCGTCCTCGCTATTCTCCCTACGCTCAGTCGTTTCCCCGGTCTTGGAGCATGGCCTCCACCTCGTGCCGGGGGCTGCGGCGGTCCCCTTCCCCACAGCGGTAGTAGGTGCCCCGATAGGGGTCGGAGCCCAGATACACCGGCCGCTGGCGGAAATCTGCCCTGGGCACAAAGATGGCCACCACCGTGTTCCGCCCGCTCCGCATCAGCCGCACGTCTTCCGTCCGGAGCACGTTGGCGCTGACCAGCTTGGGGTCCTGCACGATGGACCAGAACTCCTCCACCAGCTCCTCCGGGTCCAGGAGTGGCACCGAATACAGGGAGCCGTCCTTCGCCTCCGCCACCCCCAGCAGGATCACCCCGCCCAGGGTGTTAGCGAAAGCGGAGTAGGTCTCCCAGAGGCTGTGGGGCAGGCCGCCCTGGGCCCGCTTGGCCTCGATACGGTTGTCCTCCCGGTACTCTGACAAAAATTCCAGATCATCCAGCCCTTCCATCACTTCGCTCCTTTCTCTAGCGTGTCGGCACTCACGCCCTACAGAAGAAGTCCGCCCCCTCCGTGGAGGGAGGGGGCGTCTTGTTACGTCAAATGGGTCTGGAAAAAGCGGCTGGCGTTGCCGAACATGATCCCGTCGGCCAGTTCCTGGCCGATACCCCGGGACAGCAGATACTCATAGATCCCCGCCGCCTTGGCCGGGCTGTTCAGGTAGTCCGGCAAGTCGGCCCCGTCAAAGTCGGAGCCCAGGGCCAGGTTTTTGGCCGCCCCCAGCTCCAGGAAGTGGGACACATGGCGGTACAGGTCATCCAAGCTCTCCACCCTGCCCTCGTCCCGCAGGAATTTCACAAAGTAGTTCAGGCCGATCAGACAGTCCCGGTCCACCATCTCCCGAATCATCTCGTCTGTGAGGTTGCGTCTGTGGCCGCACACCGCCCTGGCGTTGGAATGGGTGGCCAGAAAGGGCTTTTGGGCCACCTCCAGCAGATCATAGAAGCCCGGGTCGTTGAGGTGAGACACGTCCACCAGGATGCCGCATCGCTCCAGCTCTGGGATCACCGCTTTTCCGAAGGCGGACAGCCCGTGGTCCGTGGTGTGGCCCGAGCCGATCTCATTCTCGCCGTTCCACACCAGCGTCACCGCCCGCACCCCCTGGTCTGCCAGCACCTGGACGCGGCTCAGGTCTCCGGCCAGCGCCGATCCGTTCTCGATGGTGAGAAAGGCCGCTGTCTGATTTCCGGCCCATGCCCGCTTCATGTCCGCATAGGTGCGGCAGGGGGCTGCCCGCTGAGAAAACTTCTTCATCTGGCGAAAAAAGTTCTCCCGGTTCTGCTCAAAATAGTCGATGGCCGCCTGTCCCCGATACTCATCGGGAATAAAGACCGCATAAAACTGAGCCCAGTGCACATCCTCCGGCATGGCGGACAGGGACAGCACCCGCTCCGGGTCGTCCAGCGTGTCCGGATTCCCCGCAGGGGTGGGCCGGCAGTCTGTCAGCGTGTCACAGTGCAGATCGATCAGCGCTTTGGGATTCATAAAGCCACTCCATTCTGTCCGGAGGGAAACTCCCCTCCCGTTTTGGATCACGGAAGAAGGGCCGGGCGGACTTCTGTCCGTCCGGCCCTTTCCGCTCTATTCAAGCTGGGTCAGGCCTCGTCTTCGATCAGGCCGTAATCTCCGTCATTGCGGCAGTAGACCACCGCGAAAGCACCGTCCGCATCCTCGTCCCGGAAAGCGAAGAAGCTGTGGCCCAGCAGATTCATCTGAAGGATGGCCTCGTCCCGGGTCATGGGCTTGATGGGAAAGCGCTTGCTGCGGACCAGGTTGTACTCCCCCTCCTCCGGCCCGTCGGGCACAAAAGTGGAGATCTCCTCATCCACGCTGCGCTCAAAAGCCCCCTGGCGCAGCCGCTTCTCCAGCCGGGTCTTATTTTTGCGGATCTGGCGCTCCAGCGTGGCCACAGCGGCGTCAATGGATGCGTGCATGTCGGAGGTGCTCTCCGACGCGCGGAAGATGGTGCCGCCAGACCGGATGGTGACCTCCACTCTGTTCCGGTCCCTCTCGATGCTGAATGTGACAGCTGCGGTGGCGTCCTCTTTAAAGAAACGGTCCAGCTTCCCCACCTTTTTCTCCGCGTACCGATGAATCACGGCGGGCAGGTTCACCTTTTTGTCCGTAAACACAAACTTCATAACATTCCGCTCCTTTCGCCCCGGAGGGCCAACTTCATCGGAGATCTGGCCTCCGATGAGTCAATTATACCACAGGCGTCAAAAAATTCTAGACTTTTTTGTGAATTTTTCTCAAGAGTTTCCCTCTTCTAACAGAACATCATTCCGTCACCCGCCGGCCGTCCACCACCACGGCGGAGACCCGGCTGAGCCAGTTGAGGGGATGGCCGCTCATCACCACCACGTCACCGTCCTTCCCCGGCGTCAGGGAGCCCACCCGGTGAGCCACTCCGCCGATCTCCGCCGCCCAGATGGTGATGGCCGCCAGGGCCGCATCCGCCGGCAGGCCGCCCTTCACTGCCATGGCGGCACACAGGGGCAGGTACTGGACCGGGGTCTCCGGGTGGTCGGTGCAGATAGCGATCTTCACCCCCGCCATCGCCAGCAGCACCGGGGTCTCCAGGCTCATGTTAGCCAGCTCCGGTTTGGAACGGTCCCCCAGGCAGGGGCCGGTGATGACCCGGGCCCCCTCCCGGGCCAGCTCGTTGGCGATGAGGTGGCCTTCCGTACCGTGGACGATGACATACTCCAGCCCGAACTCCTTGCAGATGCGGATGCCGGTGGCGATATCGTCCGCCCGGTGGGCGTGGATATGGACAGGCAGTTCTCGGCGGACCACAGGGAGCAGGGCCTCCAGCTTTGCGTCAAACTCCGGCTTCTCCTCGTCTGGGTCGGCAGCCGCCCGCTCCAGCTTGTCCCGGTACTCCACTGCCTTGGCCAGATTCTCCCGGATGACGGCAGCGGTGGCCATCCGGGTGATGGGTCCCTCATGCCGCTCGTGGTAGGTGAGCTTGGGGTTCTCTCCCAGCGCCAGCTTCATGGCCGCCGGGGCCTTGATGACCATGTCGTCCAGCCAGCGGCCGGCGGTCTTCATGGCTACGAACTGGCCGCTGATGGGATTGGCGCTGCCCGGACCGGTCAGGACCGTGGTCACTCCCGCCAGCCGCGCGTCCCGGAAGCAGCGGTCCATAGGGTTCACTCCGTCGATGGCCCGCAGGTGGGGGGTGCAGGGGTCGGTGGCCTCGTTGCCGTCGTCCCCCTCAAAGCCCATGGCGTCCCCGAACATCCCCAGGTGGCAGTGAGCGTCCACGAAGCCAGGCAGGATGTGCCCCCCCCGGGCATCCAGCGTCTCCCCCTTCCAGTCGGCGGGGCACTCCTCCATCGGTCCCACCTTCCAGATCTTTCCCTCCCGTATGGCTACAAACCCGTTGTCGATGGCCGGTCCGTCCATGGTGTGCACCGTTCCGTGAATGATCAGCATATATTGCTCCTTTCCGGCAATTCTTTAGTTGACATATTTGTAATTATATGGTATATTTGTCAGGCAGCTCAACCAAACTGGTTTTCTCTGCGAATCTGTTCCTGCATTTGCTGAACGCCCTTGGATGGAGATCCATCCGGGGGCGTTTTTGTATGCCGGGATAAAAAAGGACCGCGCAGGCAGCTGCGCGGTCCCGGTGCCTCTCACCGGCGGGAGCGGCGGGAGTTTCCCTTTTTTTCTATGTAGCGCAGCTCAGACAGCTTACTGTCAGAGGACTGCATAAACTGCTTCAGCCGGTCCTCAAAGTCAGTGGGCTCCTTGGGCGCGGCAGGCCGGGGCGCGAAGCCGCCAGGCCGCCCTCCCCCGGAACGGGGCCGTCCGCCCTGTCCGCCGCCGGCCGGGCGGGGAGGGGGCTCTGTCACCTTCTTGATGGACAAATTGATCCGGTTGTTCTGATCGATGCCGATGACTTTTACTTTGACTTCCTGCCCCTCCTTGAGGTGATCCGACACCTCGTTCACATAGGAATAAGCGATCTCAGAGATGTGGACCAAGCCGGATCTCCCTTCCGGCAGGGCCACAAAGGCACCGAATTTTGTGATTCCCGTAACCTTCCCATCCACAATGGACCCAACACCAAACTCCATAAGCGACTGATATATCCTCCTTGTAAATTTCCCCCTGAGGCCGTTTCCTGGGTGGTCAGTTGGCCACGTCGATGTAGAGGGTCTCCCCCGACTTCACATAGCCCTTGTCCCGGGCGACCGACTCCAGCATGTCAGGATCGTCACTGTTTTCGATGGCGTTGGCCAGCTGCTGGTTTTCCAGCTGCTGGGCGGCCACCTGCTGATTCAGCTCCTCCCGCTCCACCTGGATGGTCTGGATCTGCCCATGGAGATCCAGCAGGGCCGTGGCCATGTAGATCAGCAGGACCATCACCACGACCTTGGTCAAAAGACCGGCTCGCTTGAACCGCATGCGCACTCCCTCCCGTCTCCCGCCGCTCCCGTCTCCGGGCGGCGGCATCCAGCTCCTCAGTTATCTGATTTATTCTAAACCATTCCTGCGCAAAATGAAAGCTATTTTTTGCAAATTTTTTAGTTTTTTTCTGCAATTTTCCCGCCGCCGCCAGGGGGAGGGTAAGGATGCGCCACACCAGGGCCGCCGCATCTGCCAAAAAATAGCCGATTTTCAGCATCCAGGTACTGATGAGCCAGAAATAGAGCACCCCGCCCCCAAAGAGAAAGAAGATCCCGTACAGCCGGATCTCCCCCCGCCATGCCTGCTGAGACCAGACGAACAGCGCCACTGTCACAATGATCCAGAAGGACAGATCCAGCACCGCCCCCAGCAGGGGCAGGGCCACCCGGACCCGGAGGACACGGAACAGGTCATACAGCAGCCCCACCGCCAGCCCCAGCGCCGCCGCCTGGGCCAGGGCGGCGGCCTGCTGCGCCACCGAAATGGTCATGTCAGCGCAGCAGACGGGCGAAGAATCCGCCCCGCTCCCGGCTGTCGTCCTCATAGGATAGGGAATCGACCACGCCCTCCACCCGCAGGTCTCCCCCGTCCAGAGAGAGCTTCTCGATGTGCAGATCCTCCCCCCGGACCACCAGGGTCCCCTTCACTGTGGTCATGATGATGGTGTTTTCATCGAAGCTCTCCACCTCCTCCACGCCGGAGACGGACAGCTGTTCCCGCCCCTCCAGAATGACATGGTGTGCCCCCTCCATCCTGGGCATGTTCTCTTCATACGCCATTGCGTTCACCCTTTCTCGTTTTTCCCATTTATATGGGACAGGACCTGGGGTTATGCCTGTCTGCCAGCCTCAGTTGACACCACCCAGCCCCCACGGGTATAATAAAGACCACAAGTTCTGATTGCCGATTTAAAGGAGGGCCCTGCCTTGAGCCGAGAAACCGTTCTGTCCCTGCTGCTGGCGCACCCGGGGGAATATCTGTCCGGGGCGGCCATGAGCCGTACACTGGGCGTCAGCCGCGCCGCCGTGTGGAAGGCCATCGAGGCTCTCCGCCAGGAGGGATATGAGATCACCTCCGCCCCCAACCGGGGCTACCGCCTGGAGTCCGCCCCCGACCGGGTGCGGGAGGGGGAGCTGTCCGGCCACCTGGCCGGCTGTCTGGTGGGGAGCCGCCTGCTCTGTCTGGACACCATCGACTCCACCAACACGGAGGCCAAGCGCCAGGCTATGGCGGGCGCGCCGGAGGGCCTGGTGGTGCTGGCGGAGGAGCAGACCGGCGGCCGGGGCCGGCTGGGCCGCTCCTTCCAGTCCCCCCGGGGCTGCGGGCTGTATCTGACCGCCCTTCTCCGCCCCCAGCTCCCCCCCATAGAGGTGGTGGACTTCACCGCCTGGGTGGCAGTGGCTGTATGCGATGGCATCCAGGCCGCCTGCGGCGTCCGCCCCAGGATCAAGTGGACCAACGACATCGTGCTGGAAGGGAAAAAGCTGTGCGGTATTCTCACCGAGATGGGGCTGGAGAACGAGATCAACGCCCTCCAGTATCTGGTCACCGGCATTGGCGTGAATGTCAACCAGCGCCCCGAGGACTTCAGCCCCGACGTGCGGCCCATCGCAGCCTCCCTCTTCAATGTCCTGGGCCGCCCGGTGCGCCGCTCCGAGCTGGCGGTCCAGATCATCCGGGCTCTGGACCGGATGTACTCCGCCTTTCCCCAGGGCAAGGCGGACTATCTGGCCCGGTACCGGGCCGACTGCCTCACGCCGGGCAATCGGGTACAGCTCATCACCCCCGCCTCCCGCACCGAGGCCACCGCTCTGTCCATCGACGACGAGTTCCGTCTGGTGGTGGAGTACGATGACGGCCGCCGGGAGGCCCTCTCCGCGGGAGAGGTGTCCGTCCGCGGGATGTACGGATATGTGTAACAAAATCAGTCAAGCGGGGGGCCCCCCCCGGCGGGGTATCTCCGCCCTTTGCGTGATCCTTGAGGTGCAGGGTCCGATAGGGGGCATCGGGCCCTGCATGGCGGGCATTTCTCCTGGTTTTGGTGTAGGGCGGATTCGGGGGTATTGAAACGCTCAGGCAGGGTCCTGGGCGTTTTCAGCATTTCGGCTGTCCATCATCTCCTGCAGGTGGCGGAAAAATTCCTCTGGAGGCATGATGGATTTAAAGCGGCGGTAGAAGGCCACGCCGAACCCCATGGACAGGAAAAGACTGACCTCTTTGTTCTCCTCGGTATTCGGGAGCATCTTGACGGCGGACAGGATGGTGGAGCCCAAAATGTCCACGATCTCCCCCGCCTCCTCCATTGTGGCGGGTCGTTTCAGATATGTTTGGAATTCTTCCAATGTCATAACACTCACCTCAACTCCTAACATACCAAAAACAATTAGAAAAAACAAGTTGTAATTTTGATTATATTAAACATCAAAAGAACAAAATATAATTTCCTCATAGAATAGTGAGGAGAAAGTGCAATGGCCTTTACGATAAAACCAACAAAGAGGAAAAAGGAATCCGTAAACCGTTCTATTTATTTGAGCAAAGAAGTCCATGACAAGGTGTTGAAAATTGCGGCAGAGAACGACACCAGCTTCAGCAACGTGGTGGTCAGCATGATCGAATACTGCCTGAAGGAGCAGGAGTCAGAGCAGGAAAGAGAGACATAAAACAGCGGGCGCCGGGATCTCCGGCGCCCGCTCCAGCTTTTGGAAAAACCTCGCAGAGTCCGCGCCCACCGGCGGGGCGTTCTCAATAGGTGTGGGTGCACAGCTCCTGGATCTTGGCCTGGAGCTTTTTCAGGTCCTCAAAGGTCTCGGGCCTGCGCCGGGGGTCCCGGAGGATGGCGGCGGGGTGGAACAGGGCCATCATCTGGACGCCGGACTTCTCGAACCACTGGCCGTGCTCCTTGGTGATTTTGAAATCCTCCTTGATGATGCGCATGGCGGCGATGCGGCCCAGACATACGATGATCTTGGGGCGGATCAGGGCCGCCTGATTGCGGAGATAGCCGATGCAGGCATCCTGCTCCGTATTCAGGGGGTCCCGGTTCTGAGGCGGACGGCACTTGACGATGTTGGCAATGTAGACGTTCTTATGCCGGTCCAGGTCGATGAGCTCCAGCATGTCGTCCAGCAGCTTGCCCCCCCGGCCCACAAAGGGCTCGCCCTGAAGGTCCTCGTTCTCGCCGGGGCCCTCACCGATGAACATGACCTCGGCGTCCCGGGGGCCTACGCCGAACACCACATTGGTGCGTTTATCCGCCAGGGCGCACTTCTGACAGGAGAGGCACTGGGCCTCCAGCTCGTTCCAATTCAGCATCATGAAAAACCTCACTCCAAATGATCCGGGTCCGGGGGCGCGGCCCCCTCCTTTGTGCCAGTCTAGCATAAAATTTCCTCGTGTGCAACCAAAAATCGGACACGGATTCTGTATAAAATGACCATTGACAGGGAAAAGTGAAGAAGCGTATAATCCGACCATAAAAAATCCATATGGTAAAAGCGCTGATGAAGACCGCGCTCCAAGGCGTCCAACAGAGAGACCGGGTCACCGACTGAAAGCCTGGTTGGGAAAGACGGAGCTGCGCAACACTTCTGAGCTGGCGGTTCGAACCGGAGAGATCCGGCTGAGGGCCGCACGTATTCCCCACGTTAGCGGGGCTCGAAAGAGGTTCCTTGTTGGAGGAGCAACGCGGGTGGCACCGCGGAATGATTTGAAATTCCGTCCCGGGTCGTATCATTTTTAGATACGGCCCGGGATTTTTGCGTTCCTCCGGAAAGATCGATCAGGAAAGGATGAGATCAGCATGAAGTATGTCACGGAAACAAAGCACGTCCCCCTGGGGTTCGGGGAAATCGCGGGAGGAGCGCTGGACGGGCAGGCCGTCACCCTGAAGGGGGCGGTCCACAGCCTGCGGGCCATGGGCGGGATCACCTTCCTTGCCCTGCGGGTGCGGGACGGGGCGGTCCAGTGCGTGTGCCGGCCGGAGGAGCTGCCGGAGGGGCTGTGTGAGGAGTGTGCCGCGGTGGTCACCGGGACGGTGCGGCGGGAGGAACGGGCCCCCGGGGGCCGGGAGCTGGCGGCGGAGGAGGTGCGGGTGCTGTCCCGGCCCGCCGCGCCCATGCCGGTGGCCGTCTCCAAGCGGCGGCTGAGGCTGAACCTGGACACGGAGCTGTCCCTGAGGCCCCTTGTGCTGCGCAGCCTGCGCACCCGCTCCGTCTTCAAGGTGCAGGAGGGAATCAGCCGGGCCTTCCGGGAGTACCTCACCGCCCAGGGCTTCACCGAGATCCACACCCCCAAGATCGTCCACGCCGGGGCCGAGGGGGGCAGCAACATCTTCCGGCTGGACTACTTCGGGCGCAAGGCATTTCTCGCCCAGTCCCCCCAGTTCTATAAGCAGACTATGGTGGGCTCCTTCCAGCGGGTCTTTGAGATCGGCCCCGTCTTCCGGGCGGAGAAGCACTCCACCCCCCGGCACCTGAATGAGTACACCGGCCTGGACCTGGAGATGGGCTTCATCGACTCCTTCTACGATGTGATGGAGGTGGAGGCCGGGTTTTTGAAATACTGCATGGAGCTGCTGGCGCGGGAGTACAGCGAGGACCTGAAGCGGCTGGAGGCGGAGCTGCCCCGGGTGGACCGTATCCCCTGCGTGCGGTTCGATGAGGCCAAGCGGCTGGCCGCGGAGAAGTATGGCCGCCCTATCCGGGACCCCTTTGACCTGGAGCCGGAGGAGGAGGCCAACATCGGACGCTATTTCCAGGAGGAGTATGGAGCGGACTTTGTCTTTGTCACCCACTACCCCAGCAAGAAGCGCCCCTTCTACGCCATGGACGACCCGGAGGACCCCCGCTGCACCCTGTCCTTCGACCTGCTGTTCCGGGGGATGGAGGTGACCACCGGCGGCCAGCGGGTCCACGACTACCAGGCCCAGGTGGCCAAGATGGAGGCCCGGGGGATGCACCCGGAGGAGTTCCGGGACTTCCTCACCATCCACCAGCACGGCATGCCGCCCCACGGCGGCCTGGGCATCGGCCTGGAGCGGCTGACCATGAAGCTGTGCGGCCTGGAGAACGTGCGGGAGGCCAGCCTGTTCCCCCGGGACCAGAGCCGCCTGGAGCCGTGAGTTTGAAAACATGCAGAGAGGTGAAACAGAATGAAGATCACAACGGAAATGGCGGCCCATATCGCCGCCCTCTCCCGGCTGAAGCTGTCGGAGGAGGAGGCCGGGCGGATGGCGGGGGAGCTGGAACAGATCCTCTCCTATATGGATGTGCTGGACGGCCTGGACACCAGCGGGGCGGAGCCCATGAGCCACATCGTCCCCCTGAAGAACGTGCTGCGGGAGGATGAGACAGCCCCCTCCATGGACCGGGGGGAGCTGCTGAAGAACGCGCCGGCCACCGACGGAGGGACTTTCCTGGTCCCCAAGGCCGTGGAATAGGAGGGAAGGACGATGCAGGAGATCATGAAACTCACCGCGCTCCAGCTGGGGGCGGCCATCAGGCGGGGCGAGGTCAGCCCCACGGAGGCGGTGAAGGCGGCGCTGGAGCGCATTGAGGAGACGGCGGGGGACAACGCCTTTACTGAAATTACGGCGGAGCGGGCCCTGGAGCGGGCCGCCTGGGCGGAAAAGGAGCTGGCGGCGGGGCGGCTGGCGGGCCCCCTGGCGGGGGTCCCCATGGCCCTCAAGGACAACATCTGCACCAGAGGGGTGTCCACCACCTGCGCCTCCCGGATCCTGGCCGGGTTCCGCCCCCCTTATGATGCCACCCTGGTAGAGCGGCTGGAGGGGGCGGGGGCCGTCTCCCTGGGCAAGCTGAACATGGACGAGTTCGCCATGGGGTCCACCAGCGAGACCTCTTTCCTGGGGCCGGTGCGCAACCCCTGGGACCGGGAGCGGGTTCCCGGCGGCTCCTCCGGCGGTGCCGCGGCGGCGGTGGCCGCCCGCTCCAGCTGGTACGCCATCGGGTCGGACACCGGCGGCTCCATCCGCCAGCCAGCCGCATTCTGCGGCGTCACCGGGATCAAGCCCACCTACGGGACCGTGTCCCGGTACGGGCTGATCGCCTACGCCTCCTCCCTGGACCAGATGGGTCCCCTGGCCCGGGACGCAGCCGACTGCGCCGCCGTGCTGGACCTGGTGATGGGCCGCGACCCGAGGGACGGCACCTCTCTGGATGTGCCTGCTGGGGGGCTGCTGGCCGCCCTGACCGGAGACGTGAGGGGCCTGCGGATCGGGCTGCCCCGGGAGTGCTTCGGGGAGGGGCTGGACAGTGCGGTGCGAGCCTGCGTCCTGGCGGCGGCGGACGTGCTGCGGGACCGGGGGGCAGAGCTGGTGCCTCTGTCCTTCCCCATGATGGAGTATGTCATCCCGACCTATTATATCATTGCCTGCGCGGAGGCGTCCTCAAACCTGTCACGGTTCGACGGGGTGAAGTATGGCTGGCGGGCGGAGGGGTACGGGGACCTGCGGGAGCTGTATCAGCAGACCCGCACCGAGGGCTTCGGCCCCGAGGTCCGGCGGCGGATCCTGCTGGGCACCTTCGTGCTCTCCTCCGGCTACTACGACGCCTACTACCTGAAGGCTCTGCGAGCAAAGGGGATGATCAAGAGGGCCTTCGACGAGGCATTCTGTCAGTGTGATGTGATGCTCACTCCCACCGCTCCTGCCGCGGCCCCCCGGCTGGGGGAGAGCCTGTCCGACCCCTTGCGGATGTACCTGAGCGACATCGACACCGTGCCGGTGAACCTGGCGGGGCTGCCGGGGCTGTCTATGCCCTGCGGCTTTGACGAGACGGGGCTGCCAGTGGGCGCCCAGCTCATCGGCCCTCCGCTGGGGGAGAAGAACGTGCTGAACGCCGCCCACGCCTTCCAGCTGGAGACAGACTGGCATACGCGGGCTCCGGCGGAAAAGGAGGTTGGATGACATGACCTGGGAAACTGTGATCGGGCTGGAGACCCACGCGGAGCTGGCCACCCGCACCAAGATATTCTGCTCCTGCACCACCCGGTTCGGGGGAGAGCCCAACACCCACTGCTGCCCCATCTGCACTGGAATGCCGGGGACCCTGCCCATGGTGAACCGAAAGGTGGTGGAGTACGCCTGCCGTGCCGGGCTGGCGCTGAACTGCGAGATCACCCGGCGCAGCCGGTTCGACCGGAAAAACTACTTCTATCCCGACCTGCCCAAGGCGTACCAAGTGTCCCAGCTCTACCTCCCCATTGCCCGGAACGGGCGTGTGAGCATCGCCACGGCGGCGGGGGAAAAGGTGGTCCGCATCCACGAGCTGCACATGGAGGAGGACGCGGGCAAGCTGGTCCACGACCCCTGGCTGGACCAGACCCGGGCGGACTATAACCGCTGCGGCGTGCCGCTGGTCGAGATCGTTACCGAGCCCGACTTCCGCTCCGCTGAGGAGGTGATCGCCTATCTGGAGAAGCTGAAGTCCATCCTGGAGTATCTGGGGATCTCGGACTGCAAGATGCAGGAGGGCTCCCTGCGCTGTGACGTGAACCTCTCCGTCCGGCCGGCGGGCTCCCGGGAGCTTGGGACCCGGACGGAGATGAAGAACCTGAACTCCTTCAAGGCCATTGCCCGGGCCATCGCCTACGAGGCCCGCCGCCAGGCGGAGCTGCTGGAGGAGGGCAGGCGTGTGGTCCAGGAGACCCGGCGCTGGGATGACAACAAGGACGCCACCTTCTCCATGCGCTCCAAGGAGGACGCCCAGGACTACCGCTACTTCCCAGAACCGGACATCCCGCCTCTGGAGCTGTCGGAGGAGTACCTGGAGGGGCTGCGGGCGGAGCAGCCCGAGATGGCGGAGGAGCGGAAGCGGCGGTATCAGACCCAGCTGGGCCTGCCGGAGTACGACGCCGGCATCATCACCGGGCAGAAGGCCCTGGTGGACTTCTTCGAGGAGGTGACGGCCCTGGGGGTGCCGGCCAAGGAGGCGGCCAACTGGATGCTGGGGGACATGATGCGCCGCCTGAAGGAGGAGGAGCTGGAGCCAAAGGACATGAGGCTGACCCCCGCCACCCTGGTCAAGCTGATCGGGATGGTCCAAGCGGGACGGATCAACCGAAACACCGCATCCAAGGTGTTCCGGGGCATTTTCGCGGAGGACCTGGACCCGGAGGAGTGGGTGACGGTCCACGGCCTGGAGCAGATCCGGGACGAAAGGGTCATTGCCGGCGCGGTGGCCCGGGTCCTGGAGGAGCATCCCCAGTCTGCGGCGGATTATCGGGCGGGCAAGGAGAAGGCCCTTGGTTTTCTCATGGGCCGGGTGATGAAGGAGCTGAAGGGCAAGGCGGACCCGGGGGCGGTAAACGCTCTGCTGAAGAGCCGCCTGGAGACAGGAGGATCGGAGGGGGGATAAAAGAGTGCCCCGGAAAGGAAAGAAAGCCCGGTGTATCCTGAACGGAGGGGCGGTGCCACATATTGTGCGCTGAAAACCGGTCTATACAACGCCTTGCATGGGTCAAAAGATGTAAACCAAAATCGGGCGGCGGAAACACAGTTTCCGTGCCGAAAAACCGCTGATTTTCTGAAAAATCAGCGGTTTTTTTCTGTGCCGAATTGAAAAAAAGTCTTGCATTTTATGTAAAGTGCTTTTATACTAAAAGGCAGAGTGGGGCAAAGTGGAGTAAAATCCCGCTGAGATCCATCAAAGTGGGGAGGGAGAGCGATGACCGGCACCTATGAACACAGCATCGATGCCAAGGGCCGTCTCTTTATCCCTGCCAAGCTCCGTGAGGAGCTGGGCGTGACCTTCTACCTGGCCATGGGGGTGGACGAGTGTCTGGCCATCTACCCCCAGGAGACCTGGAACCGCTTTACAGAAAAATTTGCTTCCCTGCCCATGAGCCAGTCGGCCGCCATGCGCCCCCTGTTTGCCAACGCCTCGAAATGCGAGCTGGACAGCCAGGGCCGCATCGTCATCCCCCAGAAGCTGAGAAAATACGCGGGCTTGGAGAAGGACGCCGTCATCATCGGCGTCAACGACCGGGCCGAGATCTGGAGCGCTGAGACTTGGAATGCCCGGGAAGAGGAGGAGATGACCCCGGAGAAGATGAAGGCCTGTCTGGCCGCACTGGGGTTCTGACGAAATGAGTGAGACCTTTACCCACCGCCCGGTGCTGCTGAATGAGTGCATCCAGGCGCTGAACATCCGCCCGGAGGGTGTCTATCTGGACGGGACCCTGGGCCGGGCAGGACACAGCCGGGAGATCGCCCGGCGGCTGACCACCGGACGGCTGATCTGCGTGGACCGGGACCAGGCCGCCCTGGAGGCGGCGGAGGAGCGGCTGGCCCAATGGCGGGACCGGGTGAACCTGGTCCACAGCAATTTCGACCAGATCGATAGGATCTTGAACGAGCTGTCCCTGTCCGGCGCGGATGGGATGCTCTTTGACCTGGGGGTGTCCTCGCCCCAGCTGGATGACAGCACGAGAGGATTCTCCTACATGGCGGACGCGCCCCTGGACATGCGGATGGACCAGAGCGGCGGGATGACCGCCGCAGAGGTGGTCAACCAGTGGCCGCAGGAGGAGTTGCGGCGCATCCTGTACCAGTATGGAGAGGAGCGGTATGCCCCCCAGATCGCCGCCGCTATCGTCCGGCGTCGGCAGGACAGGCCCATCCAGACCACCATGGAGCTGGCGCAGATCGTCCGGGAGGCCATGCCTGCCCGGGCACTGAAAGAGAAGCAGCACCCGGCCAAGCGGTCTTTCCAGGCCATCCGCATCGCGGTCAACGACGAGCTCGCCTCGGTGGACCGGATGCTCCAGGCGGCTGTGCCCCGGCTGAATCCGGGGGGACGGCTGGCCGTTATCACCTTCCACTCCCTGGAGGATCGGATCGTCAAGACCGGCCTGGCGGAGTTCGCCCGGGGCTGTACCTGCCCGCCCGATTTTCCGGTATGCGTATGCGGGAAAAAACCCCAGATCCGGTTGGTGAGCCGTAAGCCGATCCTGCCCTCGGAGGAGGAGGTCCGGGACAATCCCCGGGCCCGCAGCGCCAAGCTCCGGGCAGCGGAAAAGCTGTAAAAAACGACTCTGCGGTCGTCTGTGATATGTGTGTTATAAAGGATACTGAAGAGAAATGGAGTGAATGCCATGGCCACCCGCCGGCGCAGTCAGCTAAGCTCATACCGAACCTATGGCAGTGTGGCCTACGCCCCCGCCTATGACGGCACCGCTGTCCGGGCGCCGAGGCGGGAGGAGGTGCTCCGTCCCAAGCCCCGGGTCCGCCCCAGGGAGCGGGTCCTCACCCGTACCCAGGTCCAGGTCCGAGAGGCGGGGCAGGCCTCGGTATTCGCAGTGATCGGCTTTTTAGCAGTGGGGGTGTTCGCCGCCCTGCTGCTGCTGAGCTACACCCAGTACGCCGTGCTGACTGACCAGGTGGTGACCCTGCGCAGTGAACTGACCACCCTCCAGACGGAGAACGCTACGCTCAGCGCAGAGTATGAGAAGGTATTTGACATGGAGCGGATCCAGGCGGCTGTGGGAGATACCATGATCCGGCCCACCGGTGACCAGGTGGAGTATATCGATCTGTCCGAGCCTGACAGCGTGGTAGTGTACGGGCAGGAGGACGCCAAGACCGGCATCCCGGGCCTGCTGGCGGGGCTGGAGGAGATCATCTCCAGTCTGATCGAATATTTCCGGTGACCCGCCGCATATAGTGATCCATGGGTGGACGAAAGAGATAGACCGGGCGGAAGGGGCTCCCCCCGCGCCCGGAGCAAGGGGGCGCAAGAAAAGAGAGCTTTTCTTGCGCCTCAGATTATCAAGGCAGAGCGGAACGCACGGCAAAGCAGGGAAACGGACCCAGAGGAGGAGACCCCAGGATGGACGATCGCAGAGAACGAAATACCGGCCGCAGTGGACGGGAGAGCGGCTCCAAGCGCAAGATATTCCGTCGCACGGTTTTTCTGATGCTGGTGTGCGGCGTGGGTCTGTTCATCCCGCTGATCGGCCAGCTGTGGAACATCGCCATCGTCCACCATGAGGAGTATCAGGCTGAGGCGGTGGAGCAGCAGACACGGGATGTGGAGGTGGCTGCTTTCCGGGGGAGCATCTACGACAGCAGCGGAGACGTGCTGGCCATGTCAGCCACCGTCTACAACCTGATCCTGTCTCCCAGGGACCTGGAGGCCAGCGTGGACGAGTCCAAATACAAGGATGAGGAGGGCAATGCGGACCTGACGGCCTATCAGGCGGCCCTCCAGGCCAAGAAGGACCTGGTGCTGGACGGCGTGCTGGCCGTGCTGGACCTGGACCGGGAGGCTCTGGCGGACCGATTGGAGCGGACCTACTCCCAGTATGAGGTCCTGAAGACCAACATCGAGAAGGAGCAGGCGGAACAGCTGCGCGCCTTTATCACGGAAAACAAGCTGTCTCATTTCCTGTACCTCACCCCCACCACCAAGCGGTATTACCCCTACGGCGACTTGGCGGCCCATGTGCTGGGCTTCTGCAACAGCGAGGGAGGCGCCTACGGTGTAGAGGCCATCTACAACGATGTGCTGGAGGGCACGGTGGGCCGGGTGGTCACCACCCGCACCGGCACCGGCGTGGAGATGTACGACAGCTACTCCGAGTACGTGGACGCAGAGGACGGCTGCGATCTGACCCTGACCATCGACACCACCATCCAGTCCTATGCCGAGCGCATCCTGGAGGAGGGAATCAAGGCCTATGACGTCCAGCGGGGCGGCTGGTGCGTCGTGCTGGACCCCCAGACCGGGGCAGTGCTGGCCATGGCCAGCTCCCCGGACTACGACCCCAACCAGTACGGGACCATCCGGGATGAGAGCCTGCGGGCCCAGGTGGAGGCTGATGTGCAGGCCGAGCTGGAGAAGCGGCAGGGCGAAAAGGCGGAGGGCAAGACCGACGAGGAGATCTACCAGGAGGCGGTGAACGCCGCCACAGGCACGGCCCAGAACAAGCAGTGGAGGAGCCAGGCGGTGAACGACACCTACGAGCCGGGCTCCACCTTCAAGGCCCTGGTGCTGGCCGCAGCACTGGAGGAAGGCGCGGTGTCAGAGAGCGATACCTTCTACTGCCCCGGTTATTACATGGTGGAGGGCTGGCCAAAGCCTATCAGCTGCTCCAAAAAGGCGCCGGGCCACGGCACCCAGACCCTGGCGGAGGCGGTGCAGAACTCCTGCAACCCGGCCTTTATGCAGATCGGCCAGCGGCTGGGCATCGAGAAGTTTTATGAATATTTCCAAGCCTTCGGTCTGACAGAGCCCACCAATATCGATCTGAACGGGGAGGGCGTGAGTACGGTCTGGCCCCTGAACACGATGACCGGCGTGGACCTGGCGGTAGGCTCCTTCGGCCAGCGATTCACCGTCACCCCCATCCAGATGATCACAGCTTTCGCCGCTACCATCAACGGCGGCAAGCTGCTCCAGCCCTATGTGGTCCAAACGGTGACGGCCGCCGACGGCACGGTGGTGGAGAACACGGAGCCCACCGTGGTGCGGCAGGTGGTCAGCCAGGAGACCAGCGACAAGTGCCGGGAGATCCTCACCAGCGTGGTGATGGCCGAGAAGGGCACCGGCAAGAATGCCCGCCAGGCGGGCTACACCATCGGCGGCAAGACGGGCACCTCGGAGACCACCGTCCCCGGCGAGGTGGTGGTGTCCTTCATGGGCTTCGCCCCCGCCGACGACCCCCAGATCCTGGTCCTGCTGGCCTACAACACCCCAGCCCGGTCCGCGGAGGGGAGCAGCATCGGCACCACCGGCACCTGGATCAGCGGCGGCAACATGGGTGCCCCCATGGCGGGCAAGCTGATCGGCGAGATCCTGGACTATCTGGGAGTGGAGAAGGAGTACACCGCCGACGAGGCGGCCCTGGCCGACCTCCAGACTCCCAAGGTCACCGGGATGACCCCCGCCGACGCGGAGGCTGCCCTGGAAAAGAAGGGGCTGGACTCCCGCACCGTGGGTGAGGGCGAGACAGTCACCGCCCAGGTGCCCGCGGCCGGCTCCGTCATCCCCGGTGAGAGCACTGTGATCCTCTATCTGGGCGGCGCAGAGCCGGAGGAGACGGGCACCGTGCCCGACGTCACCGGGATGAGCTTCGCAGCGGCCCGCTCTAAGCTGGAGTCCGCCGGGTTCTTCATGCGGGCAGCAGGAGCGGCCACCTATCTGGGCTCCTCCAGCAAGGCTCAGGGCCAGAGCGTGGCCGGCGGAGAGACTGCGGCCATCGGCACCATCGTAGACGTCACGTTCAGCACACCTCAGGTGGAAGACGGATACCTCTACGACGGATAAGAAGACACAGGCGGAGAAAGACCTGATTTTTTGCGGCGGTCTTTCCTTATTTCGCACCTCTTAAAGAAAATGAAACCCACCCTTGAGGGGTGACACCATGAAGCTGCGAGATCTGCTCGCCGGCGTCCCCCTCACGGGGGGCAACGCCGACCTGAATATGGAAATAAATTCCATATCGTATGACAGCCGGACCCTGGAGCCGGGCGCCCTGTTTGTGACGCTCTCAGGGTCCAAGACAGACGGACACCGGTATGTGGCCCAGGCGCTGGAAAAGGGCGCCGCCGCCATCCTGTGCCGGGAGCCGCCCCGGACAGGGAGCTGGCTCTCCACTCCAGACCCCAGGGCCGCCCTGGCCCGGGTGTCCGCCGCTTGGTTCGGATACCCGGGGGAGGAGATGACCCTGATCGGGGTCACCGGCACCAACGGGAAGACCACCACCACCTATCTTATCAAGGCCATGCTGGAAGGGGCGCTGAAGACCCGTGTGGGCCTGATCGGCACCAACCGAAACCTGATCGGCGCCCTGGAGCTGCCCGCCCACCGCACTACACCGGAGCCCTATGAGCTCCAGGCGCTGCTGCGGCGCATGGCAGACGCGGGATGCACCCATGTGGTGATGGAGGTCTCCTCCCACGCCCTGGCCCAGAGCCGGGTGGAGGGACTGACCTTCCAGGCGGGGGTGTTCACCAACCTGACCCAGGACCATCTGGACTACCACGGGACCATGGAGGCCTACCGGCGGGCTAAGGGGAGGCTGTTCCGCCAGTCGGAGCGTGCGGTGCTCAACCTGGACGACGAGGCGGGCCGGTGGTACCGGGAGCGGATCGCCTGCCCCTCCCTGACCTACTCTGAGAACAAGGATACGGCGGACCTGACCGCTAAGAACATCCGCCTCTTTCCCGGCCACGTGGAGTTCGAGGCGGTGGCCCGGGGGCAGATCACCCGGGTCCATCTGCCCATCCCCGGCGGCTTTACCATCTACAACGCCCTGGCGGCGCTGGCATGCGGGCTCTGCCTGGACATCCCGCTGGACAAGGCGGCCGCCCCCCTGCGTGCGGTGCGGGGGGTGAAGGGCCGGGTGGAGGTGGTGCCTGTCCCCACGGCCTACACCGTCATCATCGACTATGCCCACACGCCGGATGCCCTGGAGAACATCCTTACCACCGCCCGGGACTTCACTGCGGGCCGGCTGATCTGTGTGTTCGGCTGCGGCGGAGACCGGGACCGGGGCAAGCGCCCCCTCATGGGGGCAGTGGCCGCCGAGCTGGCTGACCTGGTGGTGGTCACCTCTGACAACCCACGCACCGAGGGGCCGGAGGATATCATCGAGGATATCCTGCCGGGCATGGAGGGGATGGACACCCAGTGCCACGTGGAGCCCGACCGTCCGGAGGCCATCTGCTGGGCCCTGTCCCAGGCGCGCCCGGGGGACGTGGTCGTGCTGGCTGGAAAGGGGCATGAGACCTATCAGGAGATCAACGGCGTCCAGTACCACCTGGACGAGCGGGAAGTCGTGGCCGGCTATTTCCGCGGCCAGCGGGAAGGCGCGGGAAAAAAGCAGGGACAGGGGACAGAAAACGGTGGAAAAGTCCCTGCGTATGTGGTAAAATAATACGCCATTGAGCACAGACCTGTGTGTGATACCCAAGAGAAAGAATGCCTGGAGGGTGGCAGCTATGTCATATATTCTCAGCTTTATCGTGGCCTTTGGAGTGACCTTTATTGCGGGACAGATCTTGGTCCCCCTGCTGCGCAAGTGGAAAGCGGGGCAGAGCATCCGGGAGGACGGACCCACCTGGCACATGTCCAAGCAGGGAACGCCCACCATGGGCGGACTGATGTTTATCCTGGGGATCGGGGTGGCCATTGTGACCGCGGGCTGGGAAGAGATCCAGCGGGGGAACTTTATCTATCTCTTCGTGTACCTCTTCGCTCTGGTGTTTGGAGCCATTGGCTTTGTGGATGACTTTCAAAAGCTGCGCCATCACGCCAACGAGGGGCTGACGGCCCTGCAGAAATTTCTCCTCCAGCTGGCGGCGGCGGTGGCGTTCACCGTGCTGCTGCGCAACTACGGATATCTGACCCCGAGTCTGTACATCCCCTTTTTTAATGTGGAGCTGGCCATGCCATGGGTGGTCTATATGATCTTCGCCGCCTTCGTCATGGTGGCTACCGTCAACGCAGTGAACCTGACGGACGGCATCGACGGGCTGGCCACCGGGGTCACCATCCCCGTCGCCCTCTTCTATGTGGCGGTGTCTGCCTGGTTCAACCGCAGCGACCTGACGGTGGTGTCTGCGGCCCTGGCGGGCGGCCTGTCCGCCTTTCTGATCTATAACTTCCATCCAGCCAAGGTGTTCATGGGGGACACCGGCTCCCTGTTCCTGGGGGGGGCGGTGTGCGGTCTGGCCTTTGCCCTGGACGTCCCCCTGGTCATCCCTCTGGTGGGACTGATCTATGTGCTGGAGACTCTCTCTGATATCATCCAGGTGATCTACTTCAAAGCGACCCACGGCAAACGCTTTTTCCGGATGGCGCCCCTTCATCACCACCTGGAGCTGGGGGGCTGGAGCGAGACCAAGCTGTTCTGCGTTTTCTCCGGCGCCACCCTGGTCCTCTGCGTGCTGGCCTTCCTGGGCGTCATGAACCGATATCCCATGTGACGGGCGGGGCGGAGCGCTTTTCTCTCCGGCGGGTCACTGTCACAGTATCTCAGAACAGGGGGTGGTCCTCGTGGCCCGAAAACCAAAGCGCGACCTCACGGTGGAGGAACAGCTGGCCCGGGGGCCGCTGGATCTGCCCTTTCTCATGCTGACCATGCTTCTATTGGGCGTGGGACTCATCATGATGTTCTCCGCCTCCTTTGCCACGGCCTATTACAACGACGGCGACCCGCTGGTATATATCAAAAACCAGGCGGTCTATGCCGCGGCTGGGGTAGTGGTCATGTTCCTTGTCTCCAAGATCAACTACCAGACTTTCCGACTGCTGTCCGTACCTGGCATCGTGGCCGCTATCCTCCTGCTGGTGCTGGCCCTCAGTCCCCTGGGAGTGGAGCTCAATGAGGTGAAGCGCTGGGTGCGCATCGGCCCTATCCAGTTCCAGCCCTCGGAGGTGGCCAAGGTGGCGGTGATCCTGTTTTTTGCCACCCGCCTGTCCAAGCGGGACACAGAGAAAAAGAAGAAGTGGAGCCGCCGCACCCTCACCGGCCGGACGCTGGAGCGGCTGGACCGCATCGGCTTTCTGGAGCTGGTGCCCTATGGGGCCATCCTGATGGTGATCGCCCTGCTGATGCTGATGGAGCCCCACATGTCGGGCACCATCCTGGTGCTGGCGGGGGGGGCCTCGGTCCTCTTCGCCGCCGGGATCAGCCTGGGCTGGTTCGCCGCCGGCGGGACCCTGGTGGCGGGAGCCATGTGGTTCATCATCACCCAGACCCCCTATATGACGGCCCGCATCAATCTGTGGCTGGACCCATGGGCCCAGCGGCAGGGGGACGGCTTTCAGACGGTGCAGTCCCTGCTGGCCATCGGCTCCGGCGGCCTGCTGGGCCTGGGGCTGGGCAAGAGCCGACAGAAATTCCTCTATGTCCCCGAGCCGGAAAACGACTTTGTATTCCCCATCGTGGCGGAAGAGCTGGGATTCATCGGGGCGGTGGTGGTGCTGCTCCTGTTCTCCCTGCTGATCATGCGGGGGTACTGGCTGGCACTCCACGCACGGGACAAATTCGGAGCACTGACCATCGTGGGCATTATCACCCTGCTGGCGGTCCAAGTTTTCCTGAACGTGGGCGTGGTCACCAATCTGATCCCCAATACCGGAATCTCCCTCCCCTTCTTCAGCTACGGAGGAACAGCGCTGATGATCCAGCTGGCGGAGATGGGGATCGTATTGAGCATATCCAGACAGATCCCGGCACCCAAAAATGACTGATCCGGAGGAAGACAGGCGGCGGGGCAGCCCCGTCGGAGCGCGCGCCTTCGGCCTAAACGAGAGAGTGGAGTGATACCATGAATATCCTTTTTACCTGCGGCGGCACGGCGGGACATGTCAATCCGGCGGTGGCGCTGGCCCGGATCTTCCAGGAGCGGAACCCGGACTGCAAGGTCCTGTTCGTGGGAGCGGATGGCGGGATGGAAAACCACCTGGTCCCCAAAGAGGGCTATGAGATCCGCTCGGTGACCATCACCAATTTTCACCGCTCCTTCGCGCCGGCGGATATCGCCCACAACCTGGGCACGGTGCGGAACATGGTCCGATCCAAGCAGCAGGCGGCCCGCATCCTGGACGAATTTCAGCCGGATCTGGTGGTGGGCACCGGGGGCTACGCCTCCTACCCCGTAGTGAAGGAGGCCGCCCGGCGGCACATCCCCACAGCCATCCACGAGTCCAACGCCGTGCCCGGCCTGACCACCAAGGGATTGTCCAAGGTGGTGGACCGGGTGATGGTGGGCTTTGAGGAGAGCCGGAGCCACTATGACCACCCGGAGAAGGTGGTGGTCACCGGAACCCCGGTGCGGGGCGACTTTTTCCGCTATACCCGGCAGGAGGCCAGGGAAAAGCTGGGGTTGACCGATGAGCGGCCTCTTCTGCTGTCCTACTGGGGTTCCCTGGGGGCGGAGGTGATGAACCGGAAGATGAGCGAGTTCATTGCCCGTGAATGCTATGACGGAGCCCCCTTCCACCACATCCACGGGGCCGGGCGGGACTATGGCTGGATGCAGGAGGAGATCGGCCGCCGGGGCCTGGCTCTGGAGGGCACGGGCATCGAGGTTCGGGAGTACATCTATGATATGCCCCTGGTGATGGCCGCCGCCGATGTGGTGCTGTGTCGAGCGGGTGCCTCCACCATCTCGGAGCTCACCGCCATCGCCAAGCCCTCTATTCTGGTCCCCTCCCCCAACGTCACCGCCAACCACCAGGAGAAGAACGCCCGGGTGCTGGCCGACCAGGGGGCCGCGGTGCTGCTGCTGGAGCGGGACTGTGTGGAGAACACCCTCTATGACGCAGCGGACCATCTGCTGCGGGACCGCCGCCGCCGGGATGACATGGTCCGGGCACTGACGGCTATGGCGGTGCCCGACGCAGGGGAGAAGATCTACTGGACCCTCCGGGCCCTGATGAAGTAACCAAGATCTTCTTTTTTCCATAGAATGACCTGAATCCATAAGGATTGGAGGCCATTCCATGAGCTGTTATCAAATCAACGGCGGAAACCCCCTGCGGGGGCGGCTCGCTGTTCAAGGGGCCAAGAACAGTGTGCTGCCCATCCTGGCCGCCGCCCTGCTGGCCCCCGGAGAGAGCATGATCCACAACTGTCCGGACCTGTCCGACGTGACCGCTACCCTGGACATCCTGCGCCTGCTGGGCTGCGGGGTGAGCAGGGAGGGGGACACCGTCGCGCTGGACGCGAGGGAGCTGGATGGGACGGTGATCCCCGCTTCCCTGATGGGGGAGCTGCGGTCCTCTGTGATCTTCCTGGGGGCGCTGCTGACCCGGATGGGGGAGGTGGAGCTGTCCTACCCTGGGGGCTGCGAACTGGGCCCGCGGCCCATCGACCTCCATCTGGGCGCGCTGCGCCAGCTGGGGGCGGAGATCCGGGAGGAGGGGGGCAGCCTCCTGTGCCGGCGGGGAAAGGAGATGCGGGGGCGGGAGCTGTGCCTCTCCCTGCCCAGCGTGGGGGCCACAGAGAACATCCTGCTGGCCGCCTGTGGCTGTCCTGGCCGGACCACTCTGGTGGGGGCCGCCCAGGAGCCGGAGATCGTAGACCTTCAGGAGTTCCTGAGGGCCATGGGTGCACAGGTGGAGGGGGCGGGGACGCCGGTCATCTCCATAGAGGGCGGACTGCCCCTCCACCCCGCGGAACATACCGTGATCGGAGACCGAATTGCCGCTGCCACCTATCTGTGCGCAGTAGGAGCCGCGGGGGGCGAGATCGTGACCACGGGAGTGGACCCGGACCACCTGACAGCGGTGCTCTGCGCACTCCAGGAGGCGGGCTGCCGGGTGGAGACCGGGGCGGGGGAGATCCGTCTGACCTGCTACAGCCCCTTGAGGGCTATCCGCCCAGTGCGCACCGCCCCCCACCCGGGCTTCCCCACCGATGCCCAGGCCATCCTCATGGCCGCCCTGGCCGGCGGGACTGGGAGCACTATGTTTGTGGAGAACATCTTCTCCAGCCGTTACCACCACGTAGATGAGCTGTCCCGTATGGGGGCTGACATCCAGGTAGCCGGCCGGGTGGCAGTGGTCAACGGGCGCAGGCTCCACGGGGCACGCGTCCGGGGCTGTGACCTGCGGGGCGGCGCTGCGCTGGTAGTGGCCGCCTTGGGGGCGGAGGGGACCTCCCGAATCTCGGGGCTGAAGTACATCCGGCGGGGCTATGACGGACTGGATACCGCCCTGCGCGCCCTGGGGGCGGAGATCACCACGATTTTGTAAGAGAAGGCCGGGCACCCGCTGCGGAGGGCCCGGAGGAACGGAGAGACCCATGTCATCCAGAAGCAAACGAGGGAGAAGGAGAAACCGGGGCCGCTTCAGCCTGCTGTTCAAGCTGCTGGCCGGAGCGGCACTGGTGGCTGCCCTGACCTTCGGGGCCACCGTCTTCTTCCAGGTGGAGCACATCCTGATCGCTGGGAACAGCCGCTACACCGCCCAGGAGGTGGAAGAGGCGTCCGGCATCCAGCTGGGCGACAACCTATTCCGGCTGAACAAGGGGCAGATCTCAGAGGATATCCGGCGAAAGCTGCCCTATGTGGAGGAGCTGACCATCGTCCGGCACCTGCCCAGCACCATTGCCATCGAGATCCGGGAGTGGGACGCGGTGGCCAGCATCCTGCCCTCCAGCGGGACTTCAACGGCAGAGGCACCAGCGGCGGAGGAGGCAGAGGACACTGAATTGCCCGAAGAGACCGGGACGGCGGCCGGGGAAGCTTGGCTCATCAGCGTGGGCGGCCGTCTGCTGGAACCCGCTCCGGAGGACAGCACAGCGCTGACCGTCACTGGCCTGACCGTCCTCTCCCCCCAGGCAGGGACCCAGATGGCGGTGCCTCAGGCGGAGGAGACACGGCGCCAGGGCCTGATGGCCCTGCTCGCTGCCCTGGAGGAGCGGGGGACCCTGGAGAAGGTGTCCTCCATCGACCTGTCTGCGGGGACGGAGATCCTCCTGCGCTACGACGGCCGGTTCGATGTGAAGCTGCCCATCAGCGGCGATTTTATTCACAAGCTGCGGGCACTGGAGGCGGTGGTGGAGAAGCGGGAGAGCTATGAGACCGGGACAATGGACCTGACCCGACAGGACTATGATGTGGTCTTCAGCCCCGGATGAAGAGAATTACTGGAAAGTTTGCGAAAAATCCCTGTTTTCTCTTGACCTGTCTGAAAAAGAGCGATACAATGTAACAAAATATAGACTGCGATAGGGCTTCCCCCACAACATGTCAGATCGTGGGGCCCCTAGTTTTTTACATAGGAGGAGCGATCAATGGCCTTCGGATTGGATATGGGTCCCGACAGTGTGGTAAATATCAAAGTAGTGGGTGTCGGCGGCGGCGGAAACAACGTGGTCAACCGGATGGTAAAGACGGGGACCAAGGGCGTGGATTTCATCGCGGTGAATACGGACAAGCAGGCGCTGGCCGTATCCAGCGCAACCTATAAGATCCAGATCGGCGAAAAGCTGACCAATGGCCAGGGGGCGGGCTCTGACCCCGAAGTGGGCCGCAAGTCCGCAGAGGAGAACCGCACGCAGATCTCCAAGGCCCTGGAGGACGCGGATATGGTGTTCATCACCGCCGGCATGGGCGGCGGCACCGGTACGGGAGCGGCTCCCATTGTAGCCGACATCGCCAAGGAACTGGGTGTGCTCACCGTAGGCGTGGTCACCAAGCCCTTCCGCTTCGAGGGTATGCGCCGCATGAAGCAGGCGGAGGGGGGCATTACGGAGCTGCGCAACAAGGTGGACTCCCTGGTCATCATCCCCAATGAGCGGCTGAAGCTGGCCACCGATCAGAAGATCACCATGGTCAACGCTTTCGAGATCGCTGACGACGTGCTTCAGCAGGCCGTCCAGTCCATCTCGGACCTGATCAAGAATACCGGATTCATCAACCTGGACTTTGCTGACGTGTCCGCTGTCATGAAGGACGCCGGCCGGGCCCACATGGGCGTGGGCCGCGCCGCGGGCAAGAACAAGGCGGAGGAGGCCGCCCGGATGGCCATCTCCAGCCCCCTGCTGGAGACCTCCATCAACGGCGCCAAGGGCGTGCTCATCAACGTCACCGGTTCCATGGATATCGGCCTGGAGGAGGTGGAGACCGCCGCCAACCTGGTACAGGAGGCCGCCCACCCCGAGGCCAACATCATCTTCGGCGCCGCCTTCGACGACACCTTGGAGGACGAGCTGCGGGTCACTGTCATTGCCACCGGCTTTGACGAGGTGGAGAGCTCCATGCCCAGCAAGCCCTTCACCCAGGCAGGGGCCAAGGTGGAGGAGAAGAAGGCGGGAGAGCCGGCCGCCCCTGTGGAGGAGCCTGCCCCCGCCCAGGAGAAGGCCGTGGTCAGCGACGACGACTGGGACATCCTGGAGCGTATTTTCAGCAAAAAGCGCTGATCTCATCCCGTTTTATGCACAGCCGCCCGGCGGAACTTTCCGCCGGGCGGTTTCTTATAGATAGATCAGCATTTATAAGGAGCGCATGCGCTGCATAACGACACGACCCTCTCCCTGGTCAGGCTCGTCCGTGCTGTGCTTCTGCCCCTGTTACATTGTCCACCTCATCCTCTATATCCCTCAACTGAAACTTTGCGGTCAGCTCTTTCAGGATTCGGGACTGGTTCGCCATCTCCTGGCTTGCTGCGGCGCTCTGCTCTGCTGTGGCGGAATTCGTTTGGACCACACTGGATATCTGGTCCACGCCCTGGGTGATCTGAGCCAGAGCCTCAGCCTGCTGATCGGACGCCTCGGATATCTGCTGGATCGTCTCTGTGATCTCCTGTGCGCTCTGGACTACCCTCTGCATATATTCCGCCGTCTCATTCATACTGGTTGTGCCCTGTTGGATCGCTGACAGAGACCTTTGGATCAGCTCTGCTGTGTCCTGGGATGCAGCAGAGGACTTCTGCGCCAAATTTCGTACTTCTTCTGCCACCACGGCAAATCCCTTCCCGGCAGTGCCGGCTCTGGCAGCCTCCACCGCTGCATTCAGGGCCAAAATGTTAGTCTGGAAGGCAATGTCCTCGATCGTCTTGATGATATTTCCGATTTCGCCGGAGCTGCGCCGGATCTCCGTCATTGCGGACAGCGACTCCTGCATCTTCTGGTTGCTGTCCACGATTTCACGGCCCACCGTCACCGCCTTTTCGCTGACATTCCGCGCATGCTCCGCATTGCTTTGTACATGCTCCAAAATGTCAGAGGCCGTGGCCGCCAGTTCCTGAATGGCGGATGCCTGCTCCGTGGCGCCCTGCGCCATAGACTGAGCGCCTACAGATGCCTGCTCTGACCCAGAAAAGACATGATTGGCCGCGCCATCGATCTGCCTCAATGTGTGGCTGAGTGTCCGGTTGATACGCCGTATCGAATCCAGGATACGCCCGTACTCCCCGACATAGCGCGCTTCCTCCCGGGTATTGATGCAGAAATTTCCCACGCTCATTTCATCCAGCATATAGTCGATATCCTGAATGATCGCCCTCAGGTTTTCTGTCATCGTCTGGAAGGAACCGGCGAGCAGTCCGATCTCATCATGACGGCTGACATCCAACTGGATCTCCAAGTTACCGCTGGCGATCTCATCTGCGGCCCTGGCCACCCTCTGGACAGGCCGCAGCATTTGCCGGAGAACTACGATCACAACGGCCAGGATCAGCAAAAGGCTCGCCAGGGAGAGGAGCAGGAGCAGGCGCGTCGTCTGGGCCAGGGTGCTCTCCGCATCGGCGGTGTAGAGGGCGGTCATAGACCACCAAGTCTCCTCCCCGGCCTGAAGTGGGTTAAAAAAGCAGGAGATATTTTTTCCTTTCTCAGCGGGTATCTCCGCCTGAAAAGCAGTTCCCTGGGCCATCAGGGACCTCAGCTCCTCCAGCCGGTCAGGGTCTGGCACCATATCAGACAGATTGAGCCCGGTGGACTCCGCACTTTTACTGTTCCAGACAATGATCCCATCCTGATTGAACAGGGTGGCCCACATGGAATCATAATTCGTACTTGTGGTTTTTACAGAAGAAAAGGCGCCCAGGTCCACACTGGTGATCACCACACCTACGACCCGTCCCCCGTAGGTGATAGGCGTGCCATAGGCCACCACCATGCCATCTCCATCCTGATAGGGCTGGGAGATGTAGGGATGTCCCTCTCCAGCGGGAATGCGGTAGGAGTCCTCTTTCGCATATCCCTCGTAGGCGTCATAGATATGAATGGAAGTATCCGCTGTATCCATGGTGACGTAAAATCCGTATTCTTCCATATCGCTCTGAAGCTGGTAGGGCTCAAACATAACGCCGAGCATCTTGATCTCGGGGGTGTTTTTCACTGTATTTCGGGCGGTCTCTACGACAAATTGTTCCAGATTATAGGCGGCGGACGTCAGAGCTCTCCCTGGATAAAGCGTGCTCTGCTGCAGGTCAGCGTCGCCTTCTTCCGTGACCTGGCCGCTGTAAAGTCGTCCTATGTAGTCCTGGATGCCCAGGGCCGCCCGCTCCACTGTGTCAAACCCGCTCTGGATCTCCCCGCCGTTGAACTCCGCGATTGAGGCAAGCTCGCCGGAGATCCCCGTGTAAATGCTGGCCCTGGACGTAACGACAGTTATGGTGATGAGGACCGCGAATACCACCATCACGACCGCGCTGATGACCAGAGTCAATTTTGTCGTGAGCTTCAATTTTTTGAACAATTTTTTCTTCTCCCCTCGTGCTGCTATCGATGATCCATACAGACCCCCATGGCAACTGATCTGTTTCTCCCATGTTTTATTTATTATATCGTCCCCTATTTAAAAAAAATAACATTTGTCATCAATTTTCTTCCTGAAAATGCGTTTTTTTCCGCTGCTTCAAAAAATACAGCAGAAGGGGACGGAGCAGCTCTCTTTCTGCTGGCTTCTTGCGGATTCCGTTCCTGTTCTGTATAATTAAGATATATTGAGTTTTGGGGAGATCCTATGTGTGATATCATTGAGGTGACAGACCTGGACGCGCCGGAGCTGGACGTGTACGCCCGGCTGACACAGGCTCAGCTGCGCAGCCGGCGGGAGCCGGAAAAAGGTATTTTTATTGCGGAAAGCCCTAAGGTGATCGGACATGCCCTGGACGCGGGCTGCGTCCCCCTCTCCCTGCTGATGGAGCGCAGGCAGCTGGAGGGACAGGGCCGAGACCTCGTAGAGCGGTGCGGCCAGGTGCCGGTCTACACCGGGGACCGTGCGGTTCTGGCCGGGCTGACCGGCTATGAGCTGACCCGGGGCATCCTGTGCGCCATGCGCCGGCCCAGGCTCCCCTCTGTGGAGGAGCTGTGCGCCCGGGCCAGCCGGGTGGCGGTGCTGGAGGGCATCGTGGACCCCACCAATGTGGGGGCTATCTTCCGCTCCGCCGCTGCCCTGCATATGGACGCCGTGCTGGTGACCCCCACCTGCTGTGACCCCCTCAGCCGCCGGGCGGTGCGGGTCAGCATGGGCACCCTGTTCCAGATCCCCTGGACTTTTCTGGGCACCGACGCATCCCAGTGGCCCCAGCCGGGGCTGGAGAGGCTGAAGGAGCTGGGCTTCCAGACTGCGGCCATGGCCCTGGACAGCACCGCCCTCAGCATCGAGGACCCCCGGCTCCGCGCGGCGGAGAAGCTGGCCATCCTCCTGGGGACAGAGGGGGACGGCCTGGCCCTCCGGACCATCGCCCAGTGCGACTTCACCGTGTGCATCCCCATGGCCCGGGGGGTGGACTCCCTGAACGTGGCGGCGGCCAGTGCTGTTGCCTTCTGGGAGCTCCGGGCCCGGTAGCGTCCCCATTGTATGGAAAAACGGCGGACCGTCTGGCGGTCCGCCGTTTTTCTTGTTTGATTCAGATCACGCCCGCCAGCACCAGGGCAAAGACCACGAAGGTGGCCAGCAGGGACAGGGCAAACAGCACGAATCCGGCGTTGATCCGCTTCTCCTGGGTGCTCTGAGAGGAGGGCACCACTCCGGCTCTCCGCATGGCGGACACCACCGGGGGGTAGAGCAGCAGGGTGGCCGCCATGTTCATCCCGCCCTTGGCCAGATTGAAGGGGAGGAACAGAGTGGGCAGCAGCCCGGCCACGTCGGCCCGGGAATAGCCGGTCATATACAGGGGGGTGATGAGGTAGTTCCACAGCAGCATCACCGCGACCAGGCACGCCACGCCGCAGGCCAGGCCCAGGACCGCGCCCTTCTTGGAATGGACCTTCTTGTAGATGAAGCAGGCGGTGCAGGAGAAGGCGCAGGTGGCCAGGACATTCATGATAAAGCCAATGGGGCCGGTGTGGCTGATGGTGAGCATCTCGATGAAGGCCACCAGGATAGAGATGATGGCGGCGGCGAAGGGGCCGAAGGTGAAGCCGCCGATGCAGACCACCACGTCCTTGAAGTCGAAGTCCAAAAACATGACGCTGGGCATCAGCTTGGACAGGAGCATCACGATGTAGGCGATGCCGGTGAGCATGGCGATGCTCACCATGGTCTTGGTGTCCATCTTGGGACGGGAGGGGGTCTGGACTGCGGAAGGTGCGGACATAAAAAACACTCCTTTTTGTTTTGGTACACCTGAAAGCCCATGTCTTCCAGGTGTAAAACAATAAAGGAGGTGCGCAGGACCGCGCGCCTGACGGCGCACGACATTGTTTTGACACACATCTTCTTCCATCCGGACTTTAACCGTTGGTCCCGGAGTTTCACCGGGTCAGCGGGCGCATTGCTGCGCCCGGTCGCGGACTGTACCGCCAGTGGGGGATCTCACCCCGCCCTGAAGACATTCGATTCAGTTGTCCAAACTCATTATAGTGCATCCCCGCGCCAAATGCAACAAAAATTTTGTTCCCCCCTCCCACAGCCCCTGCGGTTCCGCGCCTCCTTCCATATGCCGCTTCCTTTTTTCGTCGAAATTGGGTATAGTAGTCAGGTCACAGCCCCGGCCCTGCCGGTCTGGGGCCGCATGGGAGGGATCTTATGACCGGCATCAGTACGCTCGTCAATGTGTGCGCCCTTACCATGTGGCTTCTGCCCTTTGGTAGGGGAGGGACTTGCCTCTTACGCCAGTTTTGCACCGCCTGTCTTTACAAGAGACTTAGATAGCTTGACTGAAATAATAGACTAAAAAATTTATAAAAATAACACTCCGATGCATATTCGCAAGTCGGAGTGTTAGGGCTCTAGGTTAGATTCTGAGAAAAGTGGGGAGGAGAAAAATTCGCTCAGGTCAATTTCAAATCCCTGGCAGAGTTCATGGATGATTCGTAATTTCATAGATGGATAGGTGCAACTTACTAAATTGTTGATGGTGGATTTGGGGACTCCGCTTTTCTTATATAATTGATACTGTGTCATATCATACTCGTCCAGCAGTTCTATCAATCTTTTACTGACTGCCTCGTTCAATTGCAAGCGTTATCCCCCCTTCCTTTTCATCTAGCCACCTATGCTATGTATTATATGGCTTGATTTAGAGAAAATAGTCCATGTAGCTGGACGGAAGAGGGGTATTGTGATATAAATAAGAGTATATTTTAAGCTACGTCAACCAAAGGATGGGATAAGAGAATGTCAATTATGGAAGATAAGACGATCCTGTATTCTGTGCGCTATCCTTCGGCCCAGGAGGAGGGGGAGCGCATCAAGGTCCGGGGGGACAGGCAGGCGGCAGAGGCGAAGCTGACCGAATTTCTGCGCCGCATGAGGGAGGAGCGGACTTATGAGCCCATCCCGGGGCGGGAGGAGAAGGGCAGGCGCTTCGCCGCCCTGGCCCGGGAGCTGTCCCAGATCTATGAGGTGGGCCTGGACATCCTGCGGACGCCCGACTCCATCGAGGCCGCCCTGCACCTGTACTGTTCCGCCTATTCCAGGGATATGACGCGGCGGCTGGCAGAGCTGTTGGGGATGTGTGATGTCTGTGCCGCCAGCCGGCCCAGAACGGAGCCCAGTGATCTCACCCTCTCCCTCATGCTGTACACCCACCGCTGTTATGTGTCCGGCCGGCTGATCAGCGGCTGACCGGCCCAAAGGATAAAAAGGCGGGGGGGGGGGCCCGGGGGGGGGGGCGGGGGG